>JACQEQ010000025.1 GCA_016200445.1 Gammaproteobacteria bacterium
AAGAAGCCGGAAGAGATGGCGCAACAGCGCGAGATATTCACCAAGGGCGCGGTGGAGCGCGGTGTGAAAGAAACTGTCGCCACGCATATTTTCGACTTGATGGAGAAGTTCGCTGGTTACGGTTTTAATAAGTCACATAGTGCCGCCTATGCCTTGGTGTCGTACCAAACTGCGTGGCTCAAAGCGCATTACCCGGCGGCCTTCATGGCAGCGGTGTTGTCGGCAGACATGGACAACACCGACAAAGTCGTGACGTTGATCGACGAATGCCGCGATATGAAACTGAAGGTGCTGGCGCCGGATATCAACTTATGCGCATACCGCTTTACCGTGCTGGACGATCACACCGTCGTGTACGGTTTGGGTGCGATCAAAGGCGCCGGTGAATCCGCTATCGCCGGGATCATCGACGAACGCCTTACCAACGGGTCGTATAAAGACATTTTCGATTTCTGCAAACGCATCGATTTGCGCAAGGCCAATCGGCGCGTGCTCGAAGCGCTGATTCGTTCCGGCGCGCTGGATAAAATCGGCCCGAATCGCGCCTCGCTGGCGGCGTCGCTCGACACCGCCGTCAAGCTGGCTGAGCAAACCCTGCAGAATCGCGAGCGCGGCCAAACCGACTTGTTCGGCGCCGCACATGCGGTGAACGAGCCCGCCGGCAACTACGTGGTAGAAAAAGATTGGAGTGAAGAACAACGCTTGAATGGCGAGAAAGAAACGCTCGGCCTGTGGCTCACCGGCCATCCGATCACGCGCTACGAAAACGAACTGCGTAAGTTCACCAGTTGCCGCATTGTCGACGTGCAACCCAAACGCGACGCCACGCTGGTGATCGCCGGACTGGTATTGGCATTGCGCACCATGAAAACCAAGAAGGGCGACATGATGGCCTTCGTGACACTCGACGACCGCAGCGCGCGCATCGAGCTGGCGGTTTTTTCAGATGTCTATACCCGCTGCCGCGACCTGCTGGCCAAAGACAAACTCATTGTGATCGAAGGCGAAGTGAGCGTCGACGAATACAGCGGCTCGTACAAAATGAGCGCCCGCGAAATCTACGACATCGACAAAGCACGCGAAGTGTACGGACGGCGCCTGGTGTTGCAAATTGACGGCAAGAAATTCAGCGCCGATTTCGCGCCCACGTTGGCAAAAGTGCTGACCCCGTTTCGCGAAGGCCCCTGCCCGATCCGCGTGCACTTCGTCGGCGACGGCGTGAAAGTGAATCTCAGCTTCGGTAAAGAGTGGCGTGTTCGCCCGACGCAGGAATTGTTGCATCGTCTGGAAGACCTGCTCGGTACGCAAGGCGTGGAGCTTGACTACCAAACGCGAGCCAGTGCTGGGCCGCGTAATCCGGCGAGTCACTAAATTAGGAGCGGCTCACGCGCGCAGTCCGCGTAGGTCAGAATGATTTAGAAAATGTATCCGTGGCCTACATATTTCTGAGCGGAGCTAAGAGCGTTACAACTGTAACGGTGAGAATGGATATGACTAATATATTTGAAACATCCGAGATGGAGCAGATGCTAACGCGTGTGGAAGAAGCTGCCCGTGCAACCGAGGAAGGCGTTAAGCATTTTATCGAACCTGCTCCGGGCACCTTGCGGCGCGCAACAAGCAAACGCCATCACATTGTTTTCGGAAGGCGTGGTTCTGGAAAATCGAGTTTGTTACGCAAAGCAGCTGCGGACTTAACCATTGATCGCCGCCCTATAGCGTACGTAAATCTCGAAGCGTTTAAGGGGCATAGCTACCCAGATGTGCTGCTGAGTGTCTTGATTAAAACACTCACTGAGTTTGAGACTTGGTTGAATTCAGCTGCTATTCATCCGCCGTCAAAAACGTCATTCTGGCAAAAATTTTTCGGCACCACTCCAACGCGATCTTCATTCAACAAAAAGGATACCGAAAAACTAGCTGAGAGAATTCACAAAGAAATAGAGGCGTTAACGCGCGAGCTACACCGAACCGACGAAGCGCAGCTAACCGTAAAATCAGGCGCCCAGTTAAATGAAAAGGATTCTGCCTCAGGAAAAATAAGTGCAGGCGCTCCGGGGGCATCGCTTGAAATTAGTGCAACAACAGAAGTGGAACAGAGGAATACCCGAGAGATTGAGGAGAAATATACTCGATCAAAGACAGACTTTCTGCATCGCCATATTCTCGAATATCAAGACCTCTTCCACGTTTTAGGAGGGCTATCAGGCGGTGATGCCTACCTCTTTCTCGATGACCTTTATCACATTCGCCGATCCGACCAAGCCAACGTAGTTGATTACTTCCACCGGATAGCCAAGGACCACAGCCTATGGCTCAAGGTTGGTAGCATTCGTCATCGATCTCGATGGTACATCCACGGAGATCCACCTACAGGTATAAAAATTGGGGATGACGCAGACGAAATCGATTTGGATCTGACACTGGAGAAATATTCTCTGGCAAAGGATTTCCTTGTCAGGATACTCTCCAGTTTTGCAAACGAAGCTAGCGTCAAATCGATCGCTTCATTTATCACTGATGGAGCACTTGATCGACTCGTCCTTGCAAGCGGAGGCGTTGCGAGGGATTTTCTGTCTATATTCAGGCGTTCAGTCGATCACGCGCGCGAACGGGGCGGTGGTAACCGGGAGAAAGTGGGTGCAGAAGACGTTAACATTGCTGCGGGCGAATATGACTCGACTAAGCGGGATGAGTTCAAACGAGATACGTTAGATGACACGTCTACGTTGGAAGATGAATTCCAGCGGCTCCGAAAATTTTGCTTGGATGAGAACAATACGAATTGCTTTCTTCTCGACAAAGAATTACGAAGCCGTGATGTCGAACAAATCCATGAGCTTGTGGATCTCAAGCTTGTACACCTAGTGAGGTCTCGCGTCACAGTCAGTGGCCGTGCTGGTCGGATATACGAGGCTTATATGTTAGACCTTAGCCAGTACGCAGGCGCGCGTAAAAGAAGAGACCTGGTATTAGTAGAATTCTGGAAATCCTCGTCCAAAGAGGATCTCCGCAAAAGGTCCTTGATCTATGGAGCGGTTGATTAATTTAGGGACGGGGTGAGCTTGGGTATTCGTGGGGCATGTACTTTTCGGGTGACTCCATTTTGCTAACCCACCCAACATTGCTTACAGGTTACAGTATCGCCGAGCAGGAGCTGACTTTTCCGATGGTCGTGTTGACCGTTAGCGCAAAGCTCGTTTGATTACGTAACAAAACAATCTCAGTGTTAGTTTTCTATGAGCGAAACACCCCGTTTCGGAAACGCACGCAGGAGTTTGCTGTCCATCGTTACCAGCTTGGTGTTGAGCTGTATTGCCAGTGCAACAAACTCGCAGTCGTAGGCGGAGCAATCGCTGTCCTTCACAAGCTTGAGCACGGCGTGCGAGTCAACTTCAAACTCTGACCCCTCAAGCAGGCTTTCCGCCTCTTGCTGCACGTCGTAGGCTTGGTCGAAGGTCAGTGTCTTTCGCCTGATGTAGCCTGCTAAAATATTGCGTAGCTCACTGCGCCACAAAATAGGCGCGGCCCACTCGGGATCGCGCTCTAGCAGCACTTCAGCAGCAGCGGTGTGTTCGCCCTGTAAGTACAAATACGCAATCACATTCGTGTCCACTACAATCATGAGCGGCCTTGCCGTTTCATGGTGTCGATATCGCGTGCGCGGAACTTGCCCTTTGGCAAGGCGCCACGAAGTGTGCGCGCACGTGCCAAGCGCTCGTTGGGTGTCAGCTTTGCCGGTAACAAGACTGCCTCGAGGCACACAATTGCCTCGCTATTCAGGCTGCGACGATGCGCTTGTGCAGAAAGCTTCAAGCGTTCGTAGACGGTGTCGGGAATGTTTTTTAGAGTTAGCGTCGTGGGCATAAGATTCTCCAACCAATATGGAACCATTATGGTGTCATTGGGTGGCAGGGGTCAATGGGAAGTGAGGTAACCAAACCGGCGGAATATAAATAAAGCGGCCAGGATGGCCGCGTACCAAATGCTGCGTCTTGGGGGCATTATTACCCCGCTGCGGCTTTCTTGCGTTGTTGCGCCAGTAGGCATGCGTCGATGCGGTGTTTGAGTTTGATGGCTTCGAAGGGCTTTTGGATGTAGTCAATGGCGCCGAGCTTGACACAGCGGTGCATGGTGTCGGAATTTTTGTCGCCGGTCACGATTGCGAATGGGATGTTGGACGTTCTTTCGTTGTTTTTAAGCTGTTCGATAAAGCTGTAGCCCTCCAGGTCGAGGGAAGCAATATCGATCAGGATTAAATCGATGCGGGTGGTTTCCAGGAGTGTGGTTGCAGCGCCGACGCTGTCCACGGCCTCCACAGTGTGCTGGGTTTGCTTTAATCGAGCCAACACGGTGTTGCGGCTGAGTTCGGCGGTGTCGACAATTAATACGCGGCTGGGCTTAAGTAAGGCGGGCGTCGCTTCGACGTGTTTGGGCGGCTTGTCTTTGGTGAGATAGCGCCAGATACGGGTGTGGATTTTCGCTACGTCGTAGGGCTTGACAATATAATCGACCGCACCCAGCCGAATGCATTTGGTCACGCTGCCGGCTTCCTTGCTGGCCGTGGTCATCATCACCGGTGTGCGTTTCAGCGTGTCGCTTTGTTTCATGGTTTCCAAGACCTGGATGCCGTCCATCTCCGGCATAACGATATCCAGCAGCACCAAATCGAAGATTTCGATCTTCAGCATCTCCAGCGCCGCCGCGCCGCTTTGGGCTTGCGCGATGGTGTAACCCTCTTTTGCCAAGCTGCCGAATAAAATGCTGCGGCTGGTATCTTCATCGTCTACGACCAGAA
>JACQEQ010000401.1 GCA_016200445.1 Gammaproteobacteria bacterium
CAGTCACGCCGTGCCGCGCGCCCGTTTATCGCAATCAATTGCGCGGCGATCCCGGAGAATATGCTGGAAGCCACCTTGTTTGGTTATGAAAAAGGTGCGTTCACCGGTGCCTATAAAACCTGTCCTGGAAAATTCGAACAAGCCGAAGGCGGCACGATTTTGCTCGATGAAATCAGCGAAATGGATTTGTCGCTGCAAGCCAAATTGTTGCGCGTAATTCAAGAACGTGAAGTCGAACGCTTGGGTGGCGGAAAAATCATTCCACTCGATGTGCGGGTGTTGGCGACGTCGAATCGAAACATGCGCGAACAAGTTTCGGCGGGGCGTTTCCGCGAAGATTTGTATTACCGCTTGAATGTATTTCCGCTCGAATTACCAGCCTTGCGTGAACGTGCGCTCGACATTATACCAATTGCACAACGTTTACTGGAGCGCAGTGCGCGCGCCTATCAACGGCAGGTGCCGGTACTGGCGCAAAGCGCGTGCGACAAATTGCTGACCCACAGCTGGCCTGGAAATGTACGCGAGCTTGACAATGTGATGCAGCGCGCCTTGATCTTTCAAGCGGGAGCGAGTATCGAAGCACAACACATTCGCTTCGAAGTCGTTGCTGCGCCGCCGGAAACGCCGCTCAGCGAAGCAGTGGCCAAGCCGGACAGCAACAGCGACAAAGCCACGTTGACCGACGATGTTCGTCAACACGAGGCACAGGTAATCACGGATGCGTTGCGTGACAGCTTTGGTAATCGTAAAACCGCCGCCAGCAAACTCGGGGTAAGCGAACGCACGTTGCGCTACAAAATGGCGCGGCTACGCGAACAAGGGCTTTTTAACGCTTAAATATGAGGTGAAATGATGAACTCCGTCGACATGACCCAATTACTCAATCGTTTACGTGCAACCGCCGCAGTCGCCGAAGGTCGCGCACCCGAAGTAGTGCCCGGTGGAGAGCGCGTGGATTTTGCGGCGATGCTCAAGCAATCCTTGGATGCAGTAAACGACATCCAGCAAAGTTCCAATGACATGGCAACACGTATCGACAGCGGCGATGCTCAGGTCAGTTTAGAGGAGGTCATGATGGCGAAACAAAAAGCCTCGATCTCGTTCGAGGCCATGGTGCAAGTGCGCAATAAACTGGTAAGCGCGTACCAGGAAGTCATGGCGATGCAGATATAACCTAAAGACATCAGTTGACTGCTATAAGACGGATACATATGCGTTTAGGTTTAATGTCGTAACCCGGAGCAATAAACGATGGCCAGTGCGATACAAAATGCAGGTACCAACATCGAAGGCATCAGTCAGATGCCGATATTGCGGCAATTCGGTTTCATGGTGGGCTTGGCGGCAACCATTGCAGCCGCCGTGGCGGTGGTGATGTGGGCGCAGCAACCTAATTTTTCGCTGCTGTACAGCGGGTTGACCGAGAAAGATTCGGCGGGTGTGATTGACGCGTTGGATAAAGCGCATGTGCCGTATCAACTGGGCGGGCAGGGCACGGTGATGGTGCCGACCGACAAGATACACGACATGCGCATCAAGCTTGCCGCGCAGGGTTTGCCCAAGGGCAGTGCCGTGGGCTTCGAGAGTTTGAACGACAGCCAGGGGTTCGGCGTCAGCCAGTTTATGGAAACCGCACGCTACCAGCGTTCGCTGGAAGTGGAGCTCTCGCGCTCGATCTCGACATTAACCAACGTGGAAAGCGCGCGTGTGCATCTGGCGATACCGAAACGTTCGGTGTTTCTGCGCGACAAGCAAAAACCCAGCGCATCGGTGATCCTGAATTTATCCGCTGGCCGTAGTTTGGAAGAAGAGCAGGTGTCGGCGATCATGCATCTGGTGTCGTCGGGTATCCCGGATTTAGACACCAGCCAGGTGACGATTGTCGATCAACGCGGCCGCTTGTTGACATCAAAACAACCAGGCGGCGATTTCGCAGCCAGCGCTGCGCAGTTCGAGTACACGCAAAAATTGGAAAAATCCTACGCGCAACGCATTGAAGACTTGCTCGCGCCGATTGTGGGCAAGGAGGCGGTGCGTGCGCAAGTTTCGACCGAGCTTGACTTCACCAGCAACGAAACGACCGAAGAAACCTTTAATCCCGAAACACCTGTGGTGCGCAGCGAGCAAATCGTGCAAGAACGCATGACGAACGGCACGGAAAGCGGCGTGCCCGGCGCGCTGTCCAACCAGCCGCCGGGTGCGGCAAAAGCACCGGAAAAAGCGCCAGCTGCGACAGCGAAAGATGCCAAAGCTGCGGCGACTGCTAAAGCCAGCGCCACGAACGATCAGGCACAAGCGGCAGCAGTGAACTCGAAACAGCGTACGGTAAAAAATTATGAGTTGGACCGCACCATCAGCCACACCCGTATGGGGCCCGGAGTTATCAAGCGCATTACCGTTGCGGTGGTGCTCGACGATAAAGTCACGCCCGGGGATGGCGGTGCTTTGATCCGCACGCCGCATTCACCGGAAGACATCGAACGTTTTACCGCGTTGGTGAAAGAAGCGGTGGGCTACAGCCAAAAACGCGGCGATAGCGTGCGCGTAATCGGCGCATCCTTCTCGGTGCCGCCGCCAGTGGAAGCATTGCCGGAAGTTGCGCTCTGGAAACGCCCGGATTTTTGGGATAAAGCCAAGCAAGGATTCGGTGCATTACTGGTGTTGATTCTGGTGATCGGCGTACTGCGGATCCTCGGCAAGATTGCCACCGGTTTCCGCGACCACCGGGCAGCGCTACAGGTTCAGGTTGAGCAGAGCGCAGCTACGGAGCAAATCAATCTCGCGCAGCAACAAGCTGCGCAGCTTAACTCGCCGGCGGCGGTAAACATGACGCACGTGAAAGATATGGCAAAACAAGATCCCAAGTTGGTTGCTCAAGTGGTTAAGGGTTGGGTCGCGGCCGATGGCTAATAATGCACCGCCTAAAGTCACCGGATCGGATCGTGCGGCCATCTTAATGCTCGCGTTGGGCGAAGATGTGGCTGCGCAAATTCTGAAACACATGGACCCAAAAGAAGTGCAAAAAATCGGTGTGGCCATGACGGAGTTAAAAAATGTCACGAAGGATCAGGTCGACGCAGTGATTTTGGAGTTTGGTGCGACGGTAGAAAAACACACTAACATTGGACTGGGTACCGACGAATACATCCGTAAAATGCTTACCTCTGCCTTGGGTGAAGACAAGGCACGTACCATTATCGACCGCATTATTCTCGGCGGTAATTCCAAGGGTTTGGAAACCCTGAAGTGGATGGATCCACGCGCGGTAGCCGAACTGGTGCGCCTCGAACATCCGCAAATTATTTCGATCATTCTTGCATACCTCGAAGCGGAACAGGCGGCGGAAGTGTTGTCGATTTTACCGGAGCGCGTGCGCATCGACGTGACCATGCGTATCGCATCGCTCGATGGCATTCCGCCGGCAGCGTTGCAGGAGCTGAACACGATCATGGAAAAACAATTCACCGGTCAGAATAATGTCAAATCTTCGAGTGTCGGCGGCTTGAAGTCGGCTGCAAATATTCTCAACTTTGTCGACACCTCGGTGGAGTCGGACATCATGGATAACATCAAGGAAGTCGATGCGGAACTTGGCCAGAAGATCCAAGACTTGATGTTTGTGTTCGACAATCTCGGCAATGTCGATGACCGTAGCATTCAAACGCTGTTGCGCGAAGTGTCGTCCGAGTCGTTGATCATTGCGCTGAAGGGCGCCGACGATACGCTTAAAGAAAAATTCTTCGGCAACATGTCCAAACGCGCCGGCGAAATGCTGCGCGAGGATTTGGAAGCCAAGGGCCCGGTACGCTTGAGCGAAGTGCAGGCGGCGCAAAAGGAAATTCTTGCCATCGCACGGCGCATGGCGGAAGCAGGCGATTTAACGCTGGCAAGTAAGGGTGGCGATGACTTCGTTTAATTCGGAGCCGTGTTGTGACTATTAAAGTTATTCCTGAAGGCTCGGAAGAATATCGCCGCTGGGAAATGCCGCGCGTCGATGAAAGGCTGTCCGGCGAAGCGCAGCTCAAGTTGACGCATGGCCGGGTGACGGCCGATCAGTTGTCGAACATTCAGGAGCAAGCGCATAAAGAAGCCTTCGAGCAAGGCTTTACGCAAGGCTATAAGGACGGCATCGATAAAGCGCAAAAAGAAACGGCACAAAAAAATCATGATTTGCATCGCCGGGTGCAGCAGATGGATCAACTGCTGCGCACCTTGAGTACGCCGTTTGAACAGTTGGATGGGCAGGTGGAGGCGGAACTGGCCAGCCTGGCTGTGTCGCTGGCGCGACAAATTATTCGCCGCGAGTTGAAATTGAATCCGGGCGAAATTGTAGCGGTGGTGCGCGAAGCCGTTGCCGCACTTCCTGTCGCGACACGGCACCCGCAGATATTTCTGCATCCTGAAGATGCCGCATTTATTCGCCAAACATTTTCATTGTCCGGCGAACATGAGCATTGGAAGCTGATCGACGATCCCGCCATGACGCGTGGAGATTGTCGTGTCGTGACTGAAACCTCACGCATTGACGCCTCGGTGGAAAG
>JACQEQ010000404.1 GCA_016200445.1 Gammaproteobacteria bacterium
AAGATGACAAGCACAAAACTCGCCTTGGTGAGTTATGCAAAAATTGTCATGTCGAGGAAGCCTGGAAAACGTCGCGATTTGATCACGACAAAACCAATTTCAAATTAAAAGAACGGCACAAAGATGTTGTGTGTGCTGATTGTCACCCCAATGAACGCTACGCAAATTCGCCGACAAATTGTTTTTTTTGCCATGAAATGGATGATACCCATGCGGGAAATCATGGTAAGAAGTGTGACACCTGTCACTCCGAAGCGGGCTGGTTCAAGATTAAATTCAACCACGACAAAGATACCAAGTTTGAACTCAAAGAAGTGCACGGCAAATTGGCGTGCAAAGATTGTCACGGTGGCAACGTTTACGAAAAACGCTTAAAAACCGATTGTTTTTCGTGTCACGAAGCCAGTGACAAGCACAAAGGGCAATATGGCAAGGACTGTCAGAAGTGTCACACCGTAAAGAGTTGGGCCCGAACCGAGTTCGAGCATAACGAAGATACCAACTTCAATTTGCGTGGTGGGCACAAAAAGATCGCCTGTGAAGACTGTCATCGCGGTCTGTTATTTGAAGAGAAAATCGGCACTGCGTGTTTTACCTGCCATCGTTTCGACGATGCGCACCGCGGCCAGGAAGGCAAAACCTGCGAACGTTGTCATGATGAGCGCGGGTGGGAAACCAAGGTAGTGTTCGATCACAACATCACCAAGTTTCCTTTGAGCGGCGTTCACGTGTTTGTTACCTGTGAAGAATGCCACTCCTCGAACTCTTACAAAGACGCCGAAGTTAAATGCGTCTCTTGCCATAAGAAAGATGACATACACAAAGAGCGGTTAGGGCCGAAATGCGAGTTGTGTCATGGCTCATTTGATTGGTTGGCTTGGCAGTTTGACCACGATACGCAATCGGATTTTCCGCTTGATGGTAAGCACGACGGTATCGATTGCCATGCCTGTCATAAAGATAAGGTAAAGGACAAAATCGAATTGTCGATGTTGTGTTACAGCTGCCACAAGGATGATGACGCACATAACGGAAATCTAGGTCCGCAGTGTGATAAATGTCATGTCACGTCGTCGTTTAAGAAAAAGAAGCTAAACTAACAAATGCTTTCGCAAGGCTGTTTTAAGAATTTTGGAGTGAAGTGCGCACTGAAAAAAATAACGATTCAACTACTTGGGTTGCGGAGTGACGGATATGACAAACACTGGACAGGTAAAAACGTTTTCGATACTGCGTTATATGTGGCGTATCTGGTTAGTTTTTGCCACGGGCGTGTTCATGGTTGCCGCAGCGCACGCCGCCACGGTTCCAAATCAGCGTCTCGCATTTGATCACCTCACCACCGGCTACCCGTTAGTAGGTCAGCATGAGTTCGTATCCTGCGAAGCCTGCCATGTTGGCGGCGTATTCAAAGGCACACCGAAGCAATGTACCGGCTGCCACAATGGTGTAGTCGCAAGCGGTAAGCCAGCAAATCATATCCCTACCACGGCGCAATGCGATCTCTGCCATAACGTAGCGGTCAGCTTTGTTAAAAGCGCAAAAATGAATCACGCTGGGATCACTGGGTCGTGTGGAACTTGCCATAACGGCACCTTGGCAACGGGGAAAAATACTGGCCATATTTCGACTGCACTCGACTGCAACACGTGCCATACGACAATTACGTTCGCGGGCGCAAGGTTTGCGCATACTCCTGAGCAGGTCGGCACCAAGAAGTGTTTTGACTGTCACAACGGTGTCAATGCCACCGGGAAAAAGCCAACGCATATACCCTCACCCAATACCTGCGATACTTGCCATACGACTGCGGGTTGGAATTCCGCATCTTTAAAGTTTATTCACTCACCCGAACAAATCGGCACCAAGAGGTGTTCTGACTGCCACAACGGGACCACTGCAACCGGCAAAGGCCCTACGCATATCAATAGCACTAACGCGTGTGAGGCCTGTCATCAACCCAATACCGCCTGGAGTGTGAAGAAGGTGGATCACACGCAAGTCTCCGGTACGTGCGCGGCTTGCCATAACGGAACCATCGCAAGGGGTAAAGGGCCTAACCATATTCCGAGTACGCAGGAGTGTACGTATTGCCACACTGTAATTGCTTGGGAGCCGACACAATTCGATCACTCGCCCGCACAGCTTGGTGGCAGGGCGTGTTCTGTATGCCATGATGGCACCGCCGCGCGCGGTAAAGGGGCAACCCATATCAATTCGACTAACCTTTGCAGCGCTTGTCACAAACCGAATTCCGATTGGAAGGTAGTGCTATTGGGTGTTGACCACACACAAACCATTGGCACCTGCGAGAGTTGTCATAACGGAACCAATGCGAAGACTAAATCTGCGAACCACATTGCCAGCAGCAACTTGTGTAGTACCTGTCATAAATCAACCACTAACTGGCAAGTTGCGACGAATGCTGTGGATCACGCACAGGTGCAGGGAACCTGTGTTAGCTGCCACATTAGCGGTAACACAAAAAACGTTAAGACTTTCAAATCGACAACGCATCCCAACACGACCAATAACTGCACCGCCTGTCATGATGTTTCACCGACCCCTTGGGCAACCTATAAAAAGCCCATCAATCACGCCGAAGTTATTGGCTCGTGCGCAAATACCGGGTGCCATACGGCGCCGACGATAGGCAATACAAAATCCAGCACGCATCCAGCCACGACTAATCGCTGCGAAGCTTGTCATGCGATTCCCCCAACGTTGTGGACAGCTTATAAAAAACCCATCGACCACAAAGAAATCCTAGGGAGTTGCGTGTCCTGTCACGTCAGCGGCGGGGTCAGCCAAGGCAAAGGGCCGACGCATCCCACCACAAGTAATACTTGCCTTGCGTGTCATGCCATACCTCCGGCGAAGTGGACACCAGCGATTAAGGTTGATCACAAAGAAGTTACCGGTTCTTGCGTCAGTTGTCATGTCAGCGGCAACACCATGAACGTCAAGACCTTCAAGTCGTCGACACACCCCAGCACGAATGACAACTGCGGTGCTTGTCACGCTGTAGCGCCGGCCAAATGGCTGCCGATATTAAAAATGGACCATACCCAAACCACAGCGACATGCATAAGCTGCCATGACGGAGTAAGAGCAAAAGGTAAAGGTACGACCCACATCGCCACCAGCAACAATTGCACCGCATGCCACACTACGACGGCATGGCTGCCTTATCGCAAGGTTGAGCACACAGAAATACCGAACGCGGTAAGCGGACTATGTAAGGGCTGCCATAACGGAACGACCGCGAAGGGTAAGTCATCGACCCACATTGCATACGTGCCTGCCACGTTGGAGTGTATCGAGTGTCATACCACAACAGCATGGGCACCGACATTCTTTGACCATACCAAGGTCAATACCAGCAATTGCTACGGTTGCCACAATGGCACGAATGCGCGTGGTAAAGGAGTGACACACATCGCCACCACCACGCTATGCAGTGCCTGCCATAGGCCAAGCGCAGTACCTAGCTGGTCAGCATTTGTGGTGGATCACGCACAAGTGACGGGTTCGTGTGTGAGCTGCCATATCAGCGGCAATACGAAAAACGTCAAGACGTTCAAGTCGTCGACCCATCCCAATACGAGCAATAACTGCGTTGCTTGTCACGACAAGGCGCCGGGTAAGTGGACGCCGGTATTGAGGGTGGACCATGCCGAGGTGATCGGTAGCTGCGGCGATGTCGGTTGCCACTCCGCGCCGACGATAGGGCAGGTCAAAACTGCGACCCATATGTCTACCAGCAACCGTTGTGATCTTTGCCATGTCACCTCGCCGTTGTTATGGAAGCCTGTGCCATCAAATAAGGTTGCTCATACACTTGGTGGAGTGCTTGGTGCTTGCTCCGGCTGCCACACGAGCGGCATGGCTTTCGGTGCTTACACAATGAAAACTTACAAATCCGTATCGCATATTCCCAGCACCAATTTGTGCGATACCTGTCATGATGCGCCCCCTGGTGGTGCCGGTTGGCGGGCGGTGATTGTTGATCACGCACAGATTACAGGTGTGAACGTGTGTACGAGCTGTCATAGCAAGTCGGCGACGCACCCGAATACGACCAATAACTGCACGAAATGCCATTCAAGTGGACCGCCCGGCAAATGGAAACCCGCACTCAGAGTCGACCATGCTGAAGTTCTTGGTTCATGCAGCTCATGTCATAACGGTATCAATGCTAAAGGCAAGGGCACGAGCCACTTCATCACGACGGCGGAGTGCACGACATGCCACACCGTTAGTGGATGGTCGCCAGTAAATTACACGCATACTCCAGGCACTCGCTTTGTTACGCATGCGTTTAGCACGAGTTTATGCTCCAGGTGCCATACCCCGGCACCCGGGACATCGATCGCTAAAAAGCCTTACCCATATACAATTTGTGCATCCTGCCACTACGATGACTATCTACGTGGGCATAGTGGGGCGCCGGGAAATAAATCCGATTGTCGAGGCAGTGGCTGCCACAACAGTATGTCGAAATGGTGATCATTGCTTAACGAACGGGTATTCGCGGCATAATCTCGAGGCAGTTCTAAACCTTCGTCCTCTGCCCCATGTGGGCAGAGGACGTAAAGTACGATGGGTTAGAGGTTTCTTGTGAAACTGAATCGGAAACTTTCACACTAACTGTTAGTGTTTGCTCCAATATGGCTACGCGTAAACTCTTACGGTTACTGCTACTGCTATGTGGCGTACTCTAGAGAACGCATAGAGCAATTGCTGAGACCTTCGCTACTACGTTAAGCATAGCCACGCGAACTGTGTCCTTATCTTAACGGCATTAATGCTGTTCTGGGGTCGTGCCGAAAGTGTTGTATGGACTATTTAGCATTTATGAAAATTCAATATCGTGTACACCACGCACTCACTTTTCTTGCGTTGGTATTTGCTGCTTCGGTAACAGCCGCCGCTGACACTCCGATGGCAAAATCGCTGCGCAGCCTAAACAGCGCGACGGGCGGGCAGCAGGTCGTGACACATCGCGAGGGGGGGTATGTTTCCCACCTCAGCGCGTTATCAAATCCGGTTCCTGAATCAAGCTCACTGCCCACTGAAGCACGCGCACGAACGTTTTTCTCTGCATATCGCGATCTTTTCCTCGACGTAAAAACCCCATTGGATTTGAGTACGGTTCAGGTATCGCCTGTTGATGTCAATGGAACCAGCCGTGTACGTTTTCAGCAGACCTTCAAAGGCATACCGGTGCGCGGCGGCGAAGCCATTGTGCATTTGAATAACACCGGTGTGACCTCGGTTCAATCCCAATTGTCGGCGGATTTATCAAGTGTCGCTGTAACCCCGCGTATCACCGCAGGTGATGCGATTACGGCAGTACGCAGCGCGATCAAAAATCGCAATAAAAATTCCTCGGCGAGCCTCAGCGTGCCGCAGCTTGAAATTATCAATGCCGAACGCCTGCGTGGAAAACAGTTTGGCGAATCACGCCTCGCCTGGGTGATTGAAGTTATCGGCGGGCCCGATGAGTCTATTTGGGTAGATGCGCAAAGCGGACGCGTGATTTTGCAAGTGAATCGCATTGCCCATGTGTTAGCACGGGATGTAGAGGATTATAAAACACATTGTGACGCAGATTTGGGTACCGATATCGTCAGTTACTCGGGTAACAACTCACCGTCGGTTCCGGGTGAAGCACTATCAGCTTGGAACACAGCAGAAATCATCCACAATTATTTTTTAAC
>JACQEQ010000398.1 GCA_016200445.1 Gammaproteobacteria bacterium
AAGCTGCGCCATCATCCTCAAGGGCGACGAACGCATTCATCCCAATCACTTCGCTCCAGCATTACTAGCTGTTTTCGCCCAAAATAGCACCAGGTTTGCGGAAATATTTGCAGAATCTACAGACGCATGAAGTAGCTTACTTATAGGGCCTGTGCTTGATATCTAACCTTTCCAGCTATTGGCGAATCGAAAACACGTATGGCTACTGCATCGTGAAATAAAACGTCGCGCCTTTTCCGGCTTCGCTTTGCGCCCATATCCGCCCTCCATGCCGCCGGACAATGCGTGCCACGGTAGCAAGCCCCACACCGGTACCTTGAAAGTCCTTGGCTGAATGCAGGCGCTGAAAAGGAGTGAACAGTTTGTCTGCGTAGTTCATGTCAAAACCGGCCCCGTTGTCTTTTACGAAGTATATGGTCTCGCCATTTCGAATATCGGCTCCGAAATTGATTTGCGCGTTTTCAGTACGGGATGAGTATTTCCAGGCGTTACTAAGCAAGTTATCCAACACGACCGCGATCAAGCGCGGATCAGCTTGTGCCGTCACGCCCGGGGCAACGATCACATTGACAGCGTGATTTGAACCGGCCTCGCGCAAACGTCGACATGCGTCATGGACAAGCGCACTAAGATCCACGGTGCTGCGGTGCAACTCGGCATGTACGACCCGAGAGAGCTCCAACATGGCATTAATCAATTCATTCATATGCTGGGTAGCTTGATGGATGCGATCAAGATAGTGTTTTGCCGTTGCATTGAGCGATATGTCGTGGTCTTCGACCAACAAGCTGGAAAAGCCGTTGATGCTGCGCAGCGGCGCACGCAAATCGTGGGATACGGAATAGCTGTAGGTTTCCAGTTCTTTGATGTTTGTAGCGAGTTCTTCAGTACGCGCACGCACTTGTTCTTCGAGTTGTACACGTAGTGTTTCAAGCGCCGCATCGTTGTTGCGAAGGTCACGGCTCAGCGCTGCGCTCATTAGCAATACCAGGGCAATGAAACCGAATTCTGCGGTATGCGTGAAGTTAATCAATCCTAAGTTAACCACGTAATTGAAGAGCGTGAATAGCAAAAACACAATGAGTGCGGATGCGAACTGCAATGCTTTACGCCGTTCGCCTTGCATGTACTGAATTCGACAGGCGTAGATGCTGTAAGCAAAGCTTGATAATAAAAATATCCAGCTAAGGTTATGCCACAGGCTGCGCTGATGCACCCGTAGATCTACCACCTGCTCTCCCCACGGCAGTGTAAGATAATTCAGATGAGGCAATTCGATAAAACTGACCCCAAATGGCATGATCAGGTTGACTCCGATCAGTGACAGGCAATACGCACTTAACCCCAGTAACAACACGCGCCGCCGCACTCCGGTGTAGGCAGCCGCAAACCAAGGCAACACGCCCAAGAACACCATCGCAAACCCGATTTCCCAACGGCGCATTGCAACCAATTCTTCAACAGATACGGCACGGTAGGCACTAAGCTTCGAGAAGACATACAGAGAAACAACAAAACTCAATAGTCCGAATACAACATACACCAGCCGCTCTGGGCTGCGGATTCCGATCCACAGATGATGTACGGCAGTGCAAATACACATGCCAACCAGCATGGCCAGGGAGGTGAGTAATATACCGTTCAGGTTGCAGTCCTCCATGCACACACGGTGTATCAAAGGGGCCTAGTCGTTGCATTACGAGTTAAATCAATGCCGGATGGATTATTTTCCCAGCTTCGATATTGATCCCTGCCGCCAGTGGTTTAGATGCACGCACGCCGTTATCGGCCAGTGTCAACAAATATGGAATCAACGCAGCAGAAAGCGCCTGCGAAGCACTGCGTGGAACCGCTCCGGGCATGTTGGTAACACCGAAGTGCAGTACCCCCTCCCAAATATAGGTTGGGTTTTCATAATTGGTAGGACGTGTGGTTTCGATACAACCGCCCTGGTCCACTGAAATATCAATAATGACGCTACCTGGCTGCATACGGCGCACCGTGTCGGCGTGTACCAAATGTGTGGCACGTGCCCCGGCCACCAATACCGCACCGATTAACAAATCGGCTTGCAGTACCGCATTTTTGATGGTGTCTGCGAATGGATATAGCGCAGTGACATTTGCCCCGAGCGCGCGCATACGTGCAAGCTTGTCGCGGTTATGGTCAAAAACTGTCACCTCTGCACCTAATGCGGCCGCGAGCGTGGCGGCGTTACCGCCCGCCTCGCCGGCGCCGAGAATCACTACCTTGCCGCGTTCCACCGCTGGCAATCCGCCGAGTAAAATCCCGCGCCCGCCCTGCGGCATGTGCAACAAATGCGTACCAATCTGCACGGCAATCCGGCCGGCGATGTCGCTCATCGGTGCAAGTAACGGTAAGCGGCCGCTTGCTTCTTGCACCGTTTCAAATGCAACTGCTGTCAGCCCGATGTTTTGTAATCCGCTGAGTAAAGCCGGTTCTGCAGCCAGATGCAGATACGAAAACAACACCTGATCGCGGCGCAGTAATACAAGTTCCTGGGGCAGTGGTTCTTTAACTTTGACCAGTAATTCAGCCCAGCCGTAAACCGCCTGCGCATCAGGCAAAATACTGACGCCGACAGCGCGGTAGCTATCGTCGCTGTAACCGCTGAGCACCCCGGCAGACGCTTGCACACTCACGTCGTGACCGTGAGCAACTAACTCAGCTGCCGCTGGCGGAATCAGGGCGACGCGCCCTTCTCGCACTTTTATTTCTTTAGGGATACCTATACGCATGGGAATTCCTTTGCATCATGAGGGGCCGATGCCGCGAAGCACAGGACGTGAAAGAAAGAACGCTCTTTGCCGTAGTTTTTTCTATCCAGTAGTATAGCCGCTCGCCATTGATGAACGCGCCGCCTGCCCCGATATTGTTATTCGCTAACCCCTTGGAGTATTCCGTATGAGCTCAACCCGACATTGCCGCTTGATTATTCTTGGTTCTGGCCCGGCCGGTTATACCGCCGCTGTGTACGCGGCACGCGCGAATCTGTCGCCGGTGCTGATTACCGGCATGGAACAAGGCGGCCAATTGATGACCACCACTGATGTCGACAACTGGCCCGGAGACGTCGAAGGATTGATGGGACCAGGCTTGATGGAGCGCATGCAAAAGCACGCAGAACGCTTTAACACTGAAATCATCGCCGACCACATCGTTAAAACTGATTTCAAAACACGTCCGTTTCAACTCACCGGCGATTCCGGCACGCTCTATACCTGCGATGCGTTGATTATCGCAACCGGCGCGTCGGCAAAATATTTAGGCATCCCGTCCGAACAAGCATTCAAGGGACGTGGCGTATCCGGCTGCGCCACCTGCGATGGCTTTTTCTACAAGAACAAGGCGGTTGCGGTGATCGGCGGCGGTAATACGGCGGTCGAAGAAGCTTTGTATTTGTCGAACATTGCATCGCACGTCACTGTGGTGCACCGTCGTGACAAATTCAAGGCCGAAAAAATTCTCATCAATAAGCTGCTTGAAAAAGAAAAAACAGGCAAAGCCACGATTGAGTGGAACACCGGTTTGGACGAAGTGCTCGGCGACAACAGCGGTGTGACCGGCTTGCGCTTGAAAAATGTCAGCGACGGCAAAACCAAAAATGTCGACGTGCATGGTGTGTTCATTGCTATTGGTCATGCACCCAACACTGGTATTTTTGAAGGTCAACTCGAAATGAACCACGGCTATCTCAAAGTGAACAGCGGTACTAACGGCAACGCAACCGCCACCAGCGTGCCGGGTGTTTTCGCAGCCGGCGACGTGGCGGATCATATCTATCGCCAAGCGATCACTTCAGCGGGTTCAGGGTGCATGGCCGCGCTCGACGCCGAGCGTTACCTGGACAACATCGTGAAGAAATAATGCAGCAGGTGTCAGGAAAGCACATCTATGCAGACTCGTATCGTTGCCAGTATGGACGAGTATCCACGCGCACAGTGGAATGCGCTGCTGCCTGATAACAATCCATTTATGCGCCACGAATTCCTGGCCGCACTGGAACACGGCGATTGTCTGCTGCCCTACGGCTGGGTTCCGCAACATGTTGGCCTGTGGGACGGCGACCGCTTAGCCGCAGCAATGCCGATGTATTTGAAAAACAATACCTACGGCGAATTCGTCTTCGATTTTTCCTGGGCGCAAGCCTACGAACGGCATGGCTTGCGTTATTTTCCAAAGTTGGTTGTATCCGTACCCTACTCGCCCGCCACCGGAACGCGCTTATTGGTGTCTGACCCCATTTATATTAAAACCTTGCTTGAGGGGGCTAAACACCATGCGCGTCAGATCAATGCGTCGTCGCTGCATATCTTGTTTCCGACCGAAGCGGAAATGTGTCAACTCGAGGCACAAGGCATGCTGCGCCGCGCCGGTTGCCAGTTTCATTGGAGCAACAATAGCTATCGTGACTTTGCCGATTATTTATCGACATTTACCGCCGAAAAACGCAAGAAGCTGAAACGCGAACGCCGCCACGTGCAAGAAGCCGGTGTTGAACTGGAAGTGGTGCACGGTGGCGAGGCCAATGATACGCAATGGGAAGCCTATCACCGCTTCTATGTTTCCACCTTCGATCGGCTTGGCGGCATGCCGACGTTAAGCCTGAAATTTTTTCGCGAGTTGGGTTCGATGCTGCCGGATCAAGTAGTGCTGGTGCTAGCCAAGCACGAAAGCCGTTAT
>JACQEQ010000386.1 GCA_016200445.1 Gammaproteobacteria bacterium
CATCATCTGTAACGGAATCGTACTTTTGCAGAACTCGATGTAGCGGCCACCAGCATCATCAACACGCTTTGCCTTGCCAAGTTGTGCCGACTCGACCGTGACCATGGGTTTATGTAATTGCGCTTCGATCGCAAGTTCGATTTCGTCGGATAGTTTTGTACCCTGATCCGAAAAAAATTTGATGCCATTATCGTAGTAAGGATTGTGCGACGCACTAATGACAATACCGGCCTGCGCGTGAAACGTGCGTGTAAGATAAGCAATCGCCGGCGTGGGCATCGGGCCGAGCAGTAAAATATCAATACCTGCTGCAGATAAACCTGCCTGTAATGCGGACTCGAACATGTAACCTGAAATACGCGTATCTTTACCGATGAGTACTTTTCCTTTGCCTTGACGGCCGAGGACACGCCCCGCTGCCCAACCCAACTTCAACATAAACTCCGGCGTAATAGGTTCCTCACCCACCCGTCCGCGAATACCGTCGGTACCAAAATATTTTTTCTTCATGATCCAATCTCCGTTGTCTGTATCAGCATGAAGTCAGAGCTTCATGCATTTTTATCACATCACATGTAGCGCGCACGTCGTGTGTTCGTATCAAAGTGGCACCTTTGCTCAATGCGGTCATCGTCAATGCAGCGCCTGCAACTACGCGTTGTGCCGGTGCTGCGCCGCCAAGTAATGTCCCGATCATAGACTTGCGTGACAAACCAATTAAAAGCGGTACACCCAGCGCACTGAACTCTTCGAGTCGGCGCAGTAAAGTGAGATTGTGCTGAAGCGTTTTACCAAAGCCAAACCCTGGGTCAATAATCAATAGATCACGCGCAATTCCGGCGGCCACACAGGCAGCAATGCGCTGCGCAAGAAACGCCTTCACTTCTCCAACTACATCCTGATACACCGGATTGGTTTGCATGCCATGCGGCTCGCCCGCCATATGCATCAAACAGACTGGGACGCGTGCGAGTACTGCAATTTGCAACGCTTCGGGCGTACCTAATGCGGTAACGTCATTGATGAACCGGACACCCGCAGCGAGCGCTCCACGCATCACCTCCGGCTTACGGGTATCAATGGACATCGTTACAGTAAGATTGCCACGCAGTGCTTCGATAACCGGTAGTACACGATCGATTTCTTCTTGCGCGCTCACTGGTGCCGCACCCGGTCGCGTGGATTCGCCACCGATATCGATGATCGTGGCGCCCTCTTCCGCCATGTTCAGCGCATGTTGCACGGCGGCATCTACAGAAAAAAAATGACCCCCGTCCGAAAAGGAGTCGGGGGTCACGTTTAGGATGCCCATGACTTGGGGCCGTGTAAGATCGAGATTACTCACGCCATCATGATGTAAAGACACAACCCCACGCGCTTCACCTCGTTAGTGTTGACCTGCCGGGCCACCAATGGTGCCGTCTTTTTCACTTGCAGGTTTACTGTCGCGCTCTGCAACCGTGATGGGTTCGCCACCCGAAGGTTGATCGTCATTCCAACCTTGCGGCGGTCGTGGTGGTTTGTTCGACATGATGTCGTTAATTTGCTCAGCGTCGATGGTTTCGTACTTCATCAGCGCTTCGGCCATAGTGTGCAGCTTGTCGGTGTTGGCGACCAAGATTTCTTTAGCACGCTTGTAATTGCGATCAATGATCAGACGCACTTCAGCATCAATGGTATGGGCAGTTTCTTCGGACACATTTTTATGTTTGGTGACCGAGTGTCCCAAAAACACTTCGCCGTCTTCTTCGCTATAGGTCAATGGCCCAAGTTTTTCCGACAGCCCCCACTTGGTGACCATGTTGCGGGCCAAGTCGGTGGTGCGTTGAATATCATTGGATGCGCCGGTCGTGACATTTTGTGCGCCGAAAATTAATTCCTCGGCGATGCGCCCGCCGAATAGGCTAGAAATCTGACTCTCCAAACGCTCCTTGCTGTAGCTGTAACGGTCTTCCAACGGCAGGAACATGGTTACTCCCAAGGCACGGCCGCGTGGAATGATTGAAACTTTGTATACTGGATCGTGCGACGGTACGGTACGGCCGACGATGGCGTGCCCCGCCTCGTGGTACGCAGTTAAACGTTTTTCCTGCTCATTCATCACCATCGAACGACGCTCGGCGCCCATCATAATTTTGTCTTTCGCGCGTTCGAAGTCGTCCATGTCCACCAGACGTTTGTTACCGCGTGCCGCAAACAACGCCGCTTCGTTGACCAGATTGGCCAAATCGGCACCGGAGAACCCCGGTGTGCCGCGCGCGATAATCGAAGCTTTCACATTCTCCGAAGCTGGAACCTTACGCATATGCACTTTCAAAATTTGCTCGCGGCCGCGTAAGTCGGGCAAGGGCACCACGACCTGACGGTCGAAGCGGCCAGGACGCAACAGGGCGGGATCGAGTACGTCGGGGCGATTGGTGGCGGCAATCACGATGACGCCTTCATTCCCTTCGAAGCCATCCATCTCCACCAATAGTTGATTCAATGTTTGCTCGCGTTCGTCATGCCCGCCACCTAAGCCTGCGCCACGATGCCGTCCAACCGCATCGATTTCATCAATGAAGATTATGCAAGGCGCGTGTTTCTTGGCTTGCTCAAACATGTCGCGCACGCGTGAGGCGCCGACGCCGACGAACATTTCGACGAAGTCCGAACCAGAAATAGTAAAGAACGGAACCTTAGCTTCACCGGCGATGGCCTTCGCCAGTAAAGTTTTGCCGGTACCGGGCGGGCCGACCATCAATACACCGCGCGGAATCTTACCGCCGAGTTTTTGGAATTTACCGGGATCGCGTAAGAATTCGACCAGCTCGCCCACTTCGTCTTTCGCTTCTTCAACACCAGCAACGTCGGCGAATGTGACGCGCACTTGGTCTTCGGTCAGTAGCCGTGCGCGGCTCTTGCCGAACGACATGGCACCACGGCCACCGCCGCCGCC
>JACQEQ010000001.1 GCA_016200445.1 Gammaproteobacteria bacterium
GGCGATCTATGCGCCGGAGCAGCAGAAAGTGGATGTGCTAAATGGGATATCCGGACGGGCGCAGCGTGCCATTGCCGCGTACAGTCAAAACGATAGGTTTGAACAGCGCTCGCAGGTTACGCAGTTGTTGGGTGTTGATGTTTACGCGTAGGCTCGTATCACTCGACCAATTTTTTCAGACCGATCCTGCGCTCATTTTCCGCTAAATCTCCCAAAGTTTTTGCCGCCGCATAAAACGCCGCAAAGTCGTAGTGCTTCTGTTTCAACAGTGCTTGAAACGCCGGAACATCGTCGGCGTAGGTGGTGACGGACGCGAGCTTGGCATTATTTAATTGTGTAGCGAACCAAGCGTCGTAGCCCGCATAACCGCCCCAGCGTTGTTTTAATTGTGCGTAGCCGGTTTTGATCTGTTCGAACAGTAGTTGTTTTTGGGTGCGTTTGAGTTCGGCCGCGAGGTCGGCGGCGTACAGCGTGCGCAATTGATCGCGTGCACGGTTAATCACTGCCACGAATTCGTCGCGACGCGTTTCATTGCGGGTGTAGTCGTCGAGTTGTGCGGGCGTGCCATGGCTTTGCAACCAAAGCCGTACGCCCTCCAACTCTACCGTGCGCGCGAAGCTTTCGTTAAAGGTGGTGTCGTTCTTGACATAAAGCCGTTGGTGCGCCAGTTCGTGAAAAATCAATCCGGCGAGCGCCGGTTCGCTGCGGTGAATGAACGTGTTAAGCACCGGATCGTCGAACCAGCCCAGCGTCGAGTAAGCATCGACCCCGCCGACGTAAACATCGTCGCCCTGCGCACGCAACGGCGCGGCGAATTCTTCGGCAGCTTCCGGCGAAAAATGCCCGCGATAACTCACGCAGCCGGCGAACGGAAAACACCACGTGCGCAATTCCAGTGAAAATTCCGGTGTTGCGTACACTGTCCACACTACATGCTCGCGGTGCAAATCCGCGTAACTGCGGTAGCTGCCGTTCTCCGGGAGTAACAGCGTTTGGCTGGCAAATTCACGCAGCTGTAACACGCGCGTCAGTTTGTCTTTGAGGTTGGCGGGTGTGCCGGGGTGCTGGATGAGGTCGCTAATCGCTTCGCGCTTCCATAATAAATCGAACTGACCGCGGATCGATTGAGTGTAGTAGCCGAGGTTGGAACAGCCGCCGGTAAATCCGAGGCAGATCAGAAGTCTATCTGGTCGGCGGCGCAGTGCGCGATAAACATTTGGGGCTCCCGGTGCAAGACCGCGATTGGGTCGTGGTCGGTGCTACGCCGCAAGAAATGGAAGCGCAAGGCTACGTGCGCGTCGGCAAGGATTTTCCGGTATTTCTGCATCCGCAGACCAAAGAGGAATACGCACTGGCGCGCACCGAGCGCAAGACCGCGCCCGGTTACGCGGGCTTTGCGTTTCACGCGGCACCTGATGTAACGCTCGAAGACGATCTGCGCCGCCGCGATCTCACTATCAACGCAATGGCGGAAGCGGCGAGCGGCGAGTTGATCGATCCGTTCGGCGGCTTGACCGATTTGCAAAATGGCATGCTGCGGCACGTGTCGCCTGCGTTCGTCGAAGACCCAGTGCGAATCCTGCGGCTTGCGCGCTTCGCCGCGCGTTTTTCCAGCCGGGGGTTTCGAGTTGCCGGCACCACGCAAACACTGCTGCGCCATATGGTCGACAACGGCGAGGTTGATGCGCTGGTGCCGGAGCGTGTTTGGCAGGAATTGGAACGCGCCTTGGGCGAGGAACAACCGCCGAGCTTCTTCGCAGTGCTACGGGATTGTGGCGCGTTAAAAAAATTATTCCCGGAACTCGACCGCCTGTGGGGCGTGCCGCAGCCGGAAAAGCATCATCCCGAAATCGATACTGGCGTGCACGTGATGATGGTGTTGCAACAAGCCGCGCTGTTAACCCGCGACACGCGCGTGCGGTTTGCCGCGCTGGTGCACGATCTGGGTAAGGGCACCACACCGCCGGAACTGTGGCCGAGCCACATCGATCACGAAGCACGCGGCGTCGCTTTGGTGCTGGAGCTGTGCAAGCGTTTTGCAGTGCCCAACGACTATCGTGAATTGGGCGTGCTGGTGTGCCGCTACCACACGCATTTTCACCGTGCCGCCGAGTTACGTGCCACGACGTTACTTAAAACTTTGGAAGCGTTGGACGCGTTTCGCCGCCCCGAGCGCTTTGAACATTTTCTGCTGGCCTGCATCGCCGACTCGCGCGGCCGCACCGGTTACGAAAATCGCGAAGTGCCGCAGGCTGATATTTTTCGCAACGCCCTTGCGGCCTGCGCGGTAGTGGACCTGCGGCCGCTGCTGGAAAAGGGATTCAACGGTGAGGCCATCGCGCGCGAGCTGCGCCAATTGCGCATCCAGGCCATACGTCAGACGCTAACGCATTCATAATAGTACCGGCTGATCCGGAAGTTCGTTGGCGCTCACACCCTGCCTGGGATAATGCGTGCGCAGATGCGCGCTGACGGCGTGGATGCCCGCCAATACGCCGGCGTCAAAACGTCCCGCGCGAAATTCCGCTTCCATGGCGCGGCAGATCTGCTCCCAGCCCTCCCACCCCACGCGCGCATGCACGCCGCGGTCGGCGATGATCTCGACGTCGCGGTCGGCAAGCAGCAAATAAATCAGTACTCCGTTGTTGTCTTCGGTATCCCACACGCGCAAGCGGGAAAATACCTCGATGGCGCGCTCATGCGCGGTTTGGTTTCCGAACAGCGGGCGGATGTCGAGCCCCGCCTCCACGGCAAAACGGATTTGTCCATGATGTGCCGCCTCCGCTTCGCGGATCGCGGTCTCAATCGCCTGCAGGGCCGCTGCCGGAAAGGCGCGCCGCACCTGCCAGTGGCCGCTGCACAGATGTTTAAGCCAGCGTGATATTTTCATCACCAGTTACCCGACGCCCCGCCACCGCCGAAGCCGCCCCCGCCGCCGCTGAATCCACCGCCGCTATAACCGCCACCGCCATAACCACCGGGCCAGTAACCACTGCGGCCATGCGGCACAATGCCGCTCAACAGCGTAAGCACAAATGCAAAAAACCCCGCAATCAATGCGATCAACAGTGTACTCAGCAATACCCAGCCCACAACAGCCGCAATCAACCCTATGACCAGCGCCGCCGGGAAACGGCCCAGCATGCGCCGCAGCATGGGCGCCACGATGAACACCAGAATCAGCC
>JACQEQ010000392.1 GCA_016200445.1 Gammaproteobacteria bacterium
CGGAACATGCAGCCAGGCGCAACGATACTCCCGCCGAAGCCAAGGGCATCTGTCACAAGTACGCCATACCAACCGGCAATCAGGACCTAGACTAGACAGATGGAAGAATACATACGAGAGCCGGTATTAAATCAAGATTGCGCGTGCTGATCCGGAAAATTTTGAACTGCAATGAGGGGCCGCAGCGAGCCGAAGTGAGGTAACTTTCTTCATCTGTTAGGAGGTATCCGCGGAAGGCATACTCGCTCATAGAGTATGACGACGGATAGACAGGTATGCGGTGTCTCATCATTGATAACTACGATTCCTTTACTTGGAATTTAGCAGATTACGTGGCCCAGATATTTGGCACTGAACCACTAGTTGTACGTAACGATCAGCATTGTTGGGAGGAGATCAAGGAGTACGGGGCCTTTGGCAGCATCATAATCTCGCCGGGGCCTGGTTCGGTAACAAATCCTGCGGACTTCAATATGTCTCGCCAGGCTCTGGAGCAGGACGAAATCCCTGTGTTGGGAGTGTGCCTCGGTTTCCAGGGCCTCGCGCATATCTATGGCGGTGAAATCCGACATGCACCAGAGCCGTATCACGGTCGCAAGTCTCGGATATATCATTACGGAAGCGATTTGTTCACCGGGATACCGCGAACCTTCGAAGCAGTGCGGTATCACTCGCTGATCGTCGCGACCGAATCGTTACCACCTCAATTACAAGCAACCGCCCGTACCGAATGCGGGCTACTGATGGCAATACGCCATTCCACCTTGCCCAAGTGGGGCGTCCAGTTCCATCCGGAGTCAATTCTAACCTCGTACGGCAAGCACATAATTACGAACTTCCGCGATCTGGCACATCGGCATATCGGGCGCGAGGCGCCGGTCCCGAAGGTTTCCGTGCCAGGAGGGGCGTCGAAAATGGGGCGCACTGATGCACGACAACTAAAAGTTTATTCTCGTCGACTCACAGACACACTAGTAGAAGAGTCGGTGTTCCTGAAGCTGTTCGCAAGAAAAAAGAATGCCTTCTGGCTGGACAGCCAGGGTGTAGAGGGGGAAATGGCACGATTCTCGTTTATGGGCTGCGCGGAGGACGATGCGACTATTAGCTTCAAAGTCTCGGGCGATTCCGCGCGGGCACACGGCCAGGAGCATCTTGCGAAGCTGGAGCAAGAGCTAGAGTCTGCCGTCGTTTACTCCGGCGAGGAGTTGCCCTTCGAATTCCGGGGTGGTTACGTGGGTTTCATGAGCTATGAAATGAAAACGGTTTTCGGGGCGAACACTTCGCACGTTAACCGTATACCCGATTCGATGTGGATGCGCGTCGATCGTTTCGTGGCGTTCGATCACGTCGCCGGGCAGGTGATATTGGTAGCCATATCGGGAAGTGATGAGTGCGAGGTAGTCGCCAGATGGATGAATGACATCACTCAGGAGTTAGGTAATGCGGGTTGTGCGGAGCGTCGTCCGCGGTCATTAGGTAATGGCTCCATGTGCGTGAAGATGAATCTGGGGCGCGACGCCTATCTGGAAGCAATCGGACAGTGTAAGAAGAAGATCGTCGAAGGCGAGTCTTACGAGGTGTGTCTGACTAATGGCTTTTCGATCGACGTCGAACTCGACCCACTAGACCTCTATTTGGTGATGCGCCGTGAAAACGCAGCGCCCTTCGGAGCCTTTATTCGTACTGGCGGCGCCTCCGTGATCAGCACCTCACCCGAACGCTTCTTAAAAGTCGATGCGACGGGATGTGTGCAGTCCAAACCGATCAAGGGCACCTGTGCGCGTGCCGACACCCAAAAAGCAGACCAAGCCAATGCTCTCCGCCTCCGTGCGTCTGAAAAGGATCAGGCCGAGAATCTTATGATTGTGGACCTAATGCGTAACGATTTGGGGCGGGTGTCTGTGCCAGGCAGCGTCAGAGTGCCAAAGCTGATGGATATTGAAAGTTTTAAGACCGTGCACCAGATGGTGAGCACGGTTGAGTCGATGCTCAAACCTGAGTGCACACTGTTCGACCTGCTCCGAGCGGTCTTCCCCGGAGGGTCTATTACTGGTGCACCGAAGATCCGCACGATGGAAATTATTGATCAGATCGAGTCGGGGCCACGTGGAGTATATTGCGGCACGATCGGGTACTTAGGCTATAACCGGATCGCAGATCTTAATGTGGCTATTCGCAGCCTGTCGTATGACGGCCATACCGCACGTTTTGGAGCAGGTGGCGCAGTAACGTTCCTATCCGACCCAAACGGTGAATTCGAGGAGGTGTTGCTTAAGGCAGAGGCATTGCTGCGTCCAATTTGGCACTACCTGAGTCAGTCAGACAATCCGTTGGCGTACAGCTTGGTGGGTGATCATCTGATCCTAGAAGAAACTGCAGCAGCCCAACGTGCGATTTTATACACATGATGTCTCATTCGCCGATCGATCATCCTTTGGCTCGGTCACTGAGCGACCGTAACTGGCTCATCTGGTTTAATCGGGAGTCGGAGTTGCGGCTGCGCCTATTTTGCTTTCCCTATGCTGGGGGCGATGCCAATATCTTCCGCGCATGGGCGAACGCCATGCCAACCGGTGTGGAAGTGATTGGCGTACAGTACCCCGGCCGCGGCGCGAACGATGCGGTCCCGCCGATTGATCGCTGCGACGAGATGGTGGCTAGACTGCATATGGTGATGTCTCCTTGGCTGCAGGGCGACTTTGCCTTCTTTGGGCATAGCAACGGGGCATTGATTAGCTTTGAGCTCGCTCGCAGACTTGTGCCTGACGAAAGCAGACATCAACGTCACCACTTCTTCTCGGGGCGAATTCCACCTCACCTATCTACTGGCCTCAAGAAAATCAGCAGCTTGGCCGACGAAGAATTCCTTCGCGAACTTCGCAACATTGGTGGGACGCCGTTGGAGTTGCTAGGCGACAGGGAATTGATGAATCTGATCGTGGATCGACTGCGCGCGGACTTTGCATTAGGCGAAAATTACGTCTTCCAGCCGGGTCGCCCGCTCGCTTGCGACATATCTACGCTGCACGGGGACAATGACGACTTGGTCGACGGCGATTTAGTTAAGCGTTGGTCCGAGTTGACCAAGGGGTGTGCGCACCACTACGTGTTATCCGGCAATCATTTCTTTCTGAACTCGCGACGAGCCGAAGTGCTAATGATCTTGCGTTTGAAGTTGCAACAAATCGTATTCCAATAAGAGGTCAATATGCACGCAAATCAATCAGTAGAAAACTTCTGTTTTGACCTCTTTTATACCACTGTCAACGCCTACTATCGAACTGCCGCAGTGAAAGCGGCGATTGAACTCGGTGTGTTCGATACTGTTGGCGAACGTGGCAAGACGCTCGCGGAGATTGCCCACGCCTGTGCATCCTCGGAGCGGGGTATCCGCATCCTCTGCCGATTTCTGGTATCAATCGGGTTTCTGAGGAGTCGCGGTGACTTGTTTTTTATGAGTCGCGAAATGGCGATGTTCCTTGACCCCAAATCGCCTGGCTATTTGGGAGGAAGCATCGAATTCCTGCTTTCGCCCTATGTTATGGACGCTTTCAGTGATCTTACGTCTGTCGTTCGAACTGGACGGATCACTCTTGCGGATGACGGCGTTGTGGCGCCCGATCATCCTCAGTGGGTCAAGTTTGCTCGCGGAATGATGCAAATGATGACGCTTCCGTCGATGCTCGTGGCCGAACTGGCGGATCCAAAGCCAATGCGGCCGATCCGAGTTCTTGACATGGCCGCCGGCCATGGTCTGTTCGGCATTGAGGTGGCGCGGCGTAATCCGGAGGCACATGTGACCTTTCTGGACTGGGACAATGTGCTCGACGTGGCGCGCGAGAACGCAGCAAAGGCTGGTGTTGCCGAGCGTGTGGCATTCCTCCCCGGCAATGCCTTCGAAGTGGAGTTGGGCGAAGGTTACGACGTAGTGCTGTTAACGAATTTCTTACATCACTTCGACCAAGTGGGGTGTGAAAAGATTTTGCGTAAGACGCATGGGGCGTTGAATGACGACGGCCGTGTGCTGACCTTTGAATTCATCGCAAACGAGGACCGCGTCTCTCCGCCACTTGCAGCCACCTTCAGCATGATGATGCTCGGTACTACGCCATCCGGCGAGGTCTACACCTTCTCGGATATGAAAAAAATGTTCCTCGCCGTCGGCTATAGCCGCGTCGATCTAAAGTCCATCCCGCCAGCAATGGAAAAGGTTGTTGTATCCCACTACTGATAGAGGTATCGAGGCAGGCATGAAGCTTTCTTCACTTTCCCTTGTCACATCCGCGGAAGAGCGGGTGATCTCGCGGCAGAACGACACCAGCGCCGCGATAGACCTGGACCGCAACCTGATCGTGCTATTCAACGAATGGGCAGCGACGGTGCCTGCAGCCGCGGCCTGCATTGATTGCAGAGGGGAGGTGAGCTATGGAGCACTTAATGAGCAGGCTAACCAAATTGCACATTACCTGATATCTCGGGGTGTGGAGACCGACGTGCGCGTGGGTCTGTTTTTCGAACGCTCCGGCGAGTTTTTGGCGGGAATGCTGGGCATTTTGAAAGCCGGGGGCTGCTATGTGCCGTTGGATTCGCAATACCCAGATGATTACGTTCAACAGATCATTGATGATGCGCGGCCACTGCTGGTGCTAAGCAGCCGCACGGTGGGTTCCCGGCTGCATCAGCCAGATGGCGAAGTGATTTATCTTGACGATCCGCGCATTGCCCAATGCGCCACCACTGACCCGGCGGTACAACTGCACGCTGAGCAATTGGCCTACGTGATGTATACCTCCGGTTCCAC
>JACQEQ010000391.1 GCA_016200445.1 Gammaproteobacteria bacterium
GCAAAATCTTGTCACGTTGCTGGCTTATCTTTCGGAGTTCGATGCAGTCGTCGCGGCCAGCGACGTCGCATTAACACTCGACCCCACTGCGAAAATCAGTTGGGAGCAACGCCTATACACGTTTTCGTATCACCCAGACCTTAGTGCGGATCAAATCTTCGCCGAGTTCGTACGGTGGGGTCAGCGCTACCCGGTTCCGCCGACTGATTTCAGCGCGCACGATAAAACGCCCGGACGGCGTCTGCGCATCGGTTTCGTTTCGCCGGATTTCCGCAAGCACACCTCGCGCTTCTACTTCTGGCCGATGTTTGCACATCACGATCATGCCGTGGTCGAGATGTTCGCCTACTCGAACGTGTTGCTGGAAGACGAAGCCACCGCCAAATTCAAAACCGTATTCGATCATTGGCGCAACATTCGCGGCGTCGCAGCTCAAGACGTGGCACGTATGATACGCGCGGACCGCATCGATATTCTGGTCGATGGCTGTAATCACATGCTGGATGATCGCCTCGACGTGTTCGCGCTGAAACCCGCGCCGATTCAGGCCACCTGGCTGGGCGCGGCGTGGACCACCGGCTTGCAGCAGATCGATTACGTGTTGTTCGACCCGTACATCGCGCCGGAAGGCACGCTGGCCAGCGAAACGATCCTGCGTTTGCCGCGCTGCTTCATCCCCTTTCAGCCGGAAAACACCACAGCGACCGCGCCGACCCCGGCTTTGAAGAACGGCTACATCACCTTCGGTTACTCGGGCCGTACCGAGCGCTTGAATCATCATACCTTCCGGGTGTGGGGTGAAATCCTGCGTCAGGTGCCGAACTCACGTTTGATTCTCGACTTCCGTTCCTTCGCCGATCCGGCCACGCAAGAACATTACCGGCAGTTCATGCGCAAGCACGGTATGGACCCGGAACGCGTGAGCATGCGCCGCAGTAGCGATATTTTTGCTGGACTGAATGATTTCGATGTGTTGTTGGACAGCTTTCCGCACAGCGCGGGCACCATGGCGCTGGACGGTTTGTGGATGAGTGTCCCGATGTTGACACTTGCAGGTCGTCCGCCGCTGGGACGCATCGGCACCAGCTTCATGACCCAGCTAGGCATGACCGAGTGGATTGCGCACAGCCACGATGAGTACATCGAGAAAGCCGTCGCATTCACCAAGGATGCGCAAGCTCTCAATGCAGTGCGCGCCACGGTGCGCGCACGCATGCAAGCGTCGGCCATCATGGATGGGCAAGGCTTCGCGCGCGAAATCGAAAGCGCGTATCAAACCATGTATGCAACCTGGATTGGGGCTGGCGCGAAAACAATAGGAGGGCACTGAATGCGCGCCGTCATTCTCGCGGGTGGACTCGGCACACGCATTTCCGAGGAAACCTACATCAAACCGAAACCGATGGTCGAAATCGGCGGCATGCCGATGCTGTGGCACATCTTGAAAATTTACTCGGCGCACGGTGTGAACGACTTCATCATCTGCTGCGGCTACCGTGGATATCAAATCAAAGAATATTTCGCCAACTACTTTCTGCACATGTCCGACGTCACGTTCGACATGGCGAACAATCGCATGGAAGTGCACGAGAAACACGCCGAGCCCTGGAAAGTCACGCTGGTCGATACCGGCGACAGCACTATGACCGGCGGCCGCCTGAAGCGCGTCGCGGAATATTTGAAAGGTGACACAGCATTTTGCTTCACCTACGGCGACGGCGTGGCAAATATTGACATTGCCGCGTCGATCGCGTTCCACAAAGCGCATGGCAAACTGGCGACCGTCACTGCGGTGCAACCCCCGGGCCGCTATGGCTCACTGGAATTGGCGGGCGATACCGTGCGTGGTTTTATCGAAAAACCGCAAGGGGAAGGCGGCTGGATCAACGGCGGATTTTTTGTACTCTCGCCGCGCGTGATCGATCTCATCCCCGGCGACAGCACCGCCTGGGAACTTGCGCCGATGGCAAAACTCGCCGCCGATAATCAGCTGCGCGCCTTCGAACATAACGGCTTCTGGCAACCCATGGACACACTGCGCGAAAAGAACCTGCTCGAGTCGCTGTGGGAAAGCGGCAAAGCGCCGTGGAAGGTGTGGTAGGCGCGCTGCGCCGGTTGATGGTTGATGGTTGATGGTTGATGGAGAGCGTAGATGGGTCGGGATTTGATGCCACATGAGAAATTGCGAACGTGGAGCGAGGCGAAGGCGCTTTCGGTCGCGGTGTATCAAACGACGGCGCGGTTTCCGAAAGAGGAACGTTTTGGTCTGACCAATCAGGTTCGCCGCGCGAGTGTGTCGGTGATGTCGAATCTGGCTGAAGGATGTGGACGCGTCGGCGCGCGGGATCAAGCGCATTTCTCGCAGCTCGCGTTCAGCTCGCTGCTTGAACTTGACGCACAACTACAACTGGCACTCGACCTCGATTTCCTGCACCGAACCAACTATCTGAAACTACGCGACCCCGTCATTGCTCTAGCGAAACAAATTTCCGCGCTCCGGACAGCGCAACTCCGCCGAGTTAAACAATGACCCCTCCATCAACCATCAACCATCAACTATCAACCAATACTTTCTTCCAAGGAAAGAAAGTCCTGCTCACCGGCCATACCGGTTTCAAAGGGGGTTGGCTCACGCTGTGGTTGCAGCGGCTCGGCGCGCAGGTCACCGGAATTTCGCTGCCGCCGGATACGACGCCGAATCTGTTCTCGATGGCGCGTGTCGCCGACGGTATTGACAGCCAATTTGTCGACATCCGCAACCTTGATGCGTTGCATGCGTTGCTACGCACTATCCAACCCGAAATTGTTTTTCATCTCGCTGCGCAATCGCTGGTGCGTGCCGGTTATCGCGCGC
>JACQEQ010000393.1 GCA_016200445.1 Gammaproteobacteria bacterium
GAAACCTGTAAATTTCACTATGCCGGCAAAGATGTACCGATCACGATCTCGTGCGGTTACTCGGGCTTCCGAGACAACGACAGCACTGAAACCGCCTTCAACCGCGCCGACGCGGCGCTGTACCGTGCAAAAGAGCGCGGACGTAATCAGTGTTGCAATGCGGACACGTCCAACTCATAACTCATGCTCAAAGGATACGGTCTTGACATAGGCGTATACCCGCTGTCCAGCTTTGAGATGCAATAACGCCAGTGATTTACGCGAGATACTTGCCAGCAACGGCGTACCAACATCAAGCTTCACTTGGACTGCGGCGCCGTCAGTAGTAAGTTCGCCAATCTCGGTCAGCGTCGCCGCCAGAACATTCAGCACACTGAACGGTACCGCGACCGGTTGCAATGCGATGCTGACGTTGCGTGCCGATACATACACGCGCTGCGGCAGGCCCACCGCCACATCGCGCTGCGGCACCCACAGTGCCTGTCCATGACATTCAAGCCGGGTCAAGCCGTGCTCGACCTCGTGCGCAGCCACCTGCGTATCCAACACGCAACCGGCGGTATCGCCGAAATAACCGAGCAGCGGCAATTGCGTCAGCACACTGTTGAGTGCGCCAGCGGCGATGACACGGCCGCGATCCAGCAATACCAAGTGATCGGCCACTTGCAACAACTCCTGCAAACTATGACTGACCATTACCACCGGAATGTTGAATTCCACGGCGGCGCGGCGGATGAAGGGCAAAATTTCGCGCTTGCGCTTGACGTCCAACGCTGCCAAGGGCTCGTCCATTAACAACAGCCTGGGGCTCGACAATAAGGCGCGGCCGATGGCGACGCGCTGCTGCTCGCCGGCGGATAAGCCCGGCACGCTGCGCTCCAATAAATCCGCCAAGCCCAGCACGTCGATGGCATGCTGCCACTGCACTTGTCTGCCACCCGCTGGCGTGCGGGTGTAACCGTAGTGCAGATTCGCACGTACCGACAAATGCGGAAACAAGCGCGGAGCTTGAAATACGAAGCCCGCACCGCGCTGTTGCACACTGTGAAACACATGTTGGCCGTCTTGCCAAAGCGTATCGCCCAGCCGGATCGGCCCGCGTGCGCGCACAAGCCCAGCGAGGCATCGCAACAAGGTGGTTTTCCCCGAACCGGAATGGCCAAACACACCAATCACTCCACGCGCTGGCAATTCACAACGTGCGTCGAGCACGAAGGGCGGGTGTTGCAGCTGTAAATCGAAGCTCAGCGTGCTCATAGCATGCGCAGACCGGCACGACGGTTTAACGCATAGACTGCGGTCAACACGATAAATGAAAATACCAGCAACCCCAGCGACAAGGTATGCGCGGCGGCGTAGTCGAGCGACTCGACGTGGTCGTAAATGACAATGGACAACACCTGCGTCTGGCCGGGGATATTGCCGCCGACCATCAGCACCACGCCGAACTCACCCAGTGTGTGCGTAAAACCTAAAATTGCGGCGGTGAGATAGCCACGCGCCGCCAGCGGCAGCATTATGCTGCGAAACGCGTCGAAGTGGCTCGCCCGCAAACACCAGGCGGCTTCCAGCAGATCGCGCCCCACCGCTGCAAATGCGGTTTGCAGCGGTTGCACCACGAACGGCAGCGAATAAATTACTGATGCAATCAGCAGACCGGTAAATGTAAAGCTCAGTGCCGAACCGCTGATCTGCTGCCAACCCATACCGATCCAGCCGTGCGGACCGAACGCCAGCAGCAAGTAGAATCCCAGTACCGTCGGCGGCAACACCAAGGGCAACGCCACCAACGCTTCGATGACCGGCTTTACGCGCGCGGGCGTGCGCGCCAGCCACCAAGCCAGCGGCGTGCCAATGACGATCAACACCGCCGTGGTCGCACTCGCGAGTTGCAGCGTCAGCCAGAGAGGCGACCAATCCATTTCACTCGTACCCGTCGCGCTGGATTAACTCGCGCGCTGCTGCACTGCGCAGGTAGGTGAGGAATTCTTGCGCCGCCGGGTTGTCGCGACCGTGCACCAGCAGCACCGCATCCTGGGTAATTGGTTCATAAAGATTGCGCGGCACTTCCCAGTAACCACCGCGTTGCTCCGGCGGCAGGCCGAACACTTGCGCCAGTCCTACGAATGCCCAGGCGGTATTGGCGGTGGCGGCGAATTGCAGCGTCTGGCTCACGTTCTCACCCAGCACGACGCGGCGTTGTACCTTGTCCCACAACTGCAACGCGCGCAGCGCTTGCTCCGCTGCGCGGCCATAGGGTGCGAGCTTGGGATTGGCCAACGCGATGCGCTGCATCCCCTTACGCAAGGTTTGCGGCGCATCCTGCACCAACTCGGCTTGCGCACTCCACAACACCAGACGGCCACGCGCGTAGGTGAACTGGCTCGCCACCGCTTGCCCTGCCGCCACCAGCCGCGCTGGCGCTTCAGCGTCGGCGGACAGGAACACATCGAACGGTGCGCCAGTATTTATCTGCGCGAATAGCTTGCCGGTGGAGCCGCTGATAATGGCGACGCGATGCACCGTCGCCTTTTCAAATTGGGCTTGCAATTGTTCCAGCGTGTGCGCGAAATTGGCCGCGACTGCGACGCGCACTTCGGCCGCACCCGCACTCATTGCAACACACCATGTAATGCCAACAACGATTAGATGACCGACCATCACGACCTACGTTATTCTCCGCGAGCTAATTTCGACGCACTACACGCGTGTAGTCAATCAATTCTTGACAGCGTGTAGCGCAATAATCGGCACCCCCATCCTCACCTCCCCCCTCGCAGGGGGAAGGAATGCCTTACTAGAACGATGGGTAGCATACGCGCGCATGCGCAACCGAGGAACTGAAGCTTATGTCCGCCAACGTCGTCGAACACCTGTGCCAAGCCGCAAAGAGTGCAGCGCGCAGCAACTGTGGCCGGTGGATCAAAAATATTTACGCATGCTGGAAGGGTTTACGGTCGCCGATTTGATGCAGTTAGGCCAGAAATCACAAAATAATTAAGCCACACTGAGCTGACGAAGCTCCACATTCTTTATAACTGCCTCATCCTCGATTTTTAATGGCAGCATAATTGTAAAGGTGGCCCCTTGACTTGGCATGCTCCGCACGCTGATATCCCCGCCCATCATGTTGATGTAATGCCGGCTGATTGCCAAACCCAAACCCGTGCCGCCATATTTATTGGTAATTGAACCATCGCCCTGCGCAAACGGCTGGAATACCGAACGTAGCT
>JACQEQ010000394.1 GCA_016200445.1 Gammaproteobacteria bacterium
CCGAAGGGGTGGGGTGGTTGGTGGAAGTGAAGAGAACTTGGACAAACCACCCCGTCCGCTGCGCGTCCACCCCTCCTCGAACATGAGGAGGGGAGAAAAATATCACCATCAGGCGCTTTTCGTTGTGTTACAACGCGCCTTGCACTTTCCCCTGAAATCCAAACACTACCCGCGTCCCGGCATATTCCACCAACTCCACATCACGCGTTTGCCCCGGCTCAAAACGTACCGCAGTCCCAGCAGCAATATTCAACCGGTAACCGCGCGCCTTGTCACGCTCGAACACCAACGCGTTATTGGTTTCATAAAAATGGTAATGCGAGCCGACTTGAATCGGCCGGTCGCCGTGGTTGGCCACGGTCAGCGCCACCGTGTTGCGGCCGGTGTTGAGTTCGATGTCGCCGTCCGCTGTGATGATTTCGCCGGGGATCATTTTCGTGCCTCAAATGTTGAATGCTTTCCGGGAGCGCGGGCTTCCAGCCCGCCTAATTAATTGAAAGAACAAATGCGGCCAGGGTGGCCGCGCTCCAGCAAAAATCTCAGTTACACAATCGGGTTATGCACCGTCACTAGTTTGGTGCCGTCCGGAAACGTAGCCTCTACCTGCACGTCCGGAATTAATTCCGCGATGCCGTCCATCACGTCGTTGCGCGACAGCAGCGTGGCGCCATAGCTCATCAATTCTGCGACGCTGCGCCCGTCGCGCGCACCTTCCAGAATCGCAGCGCTGATGTAGGCGACCGCTTCCGGATAATTTAATTTCAAGCCGCGCGCCTTGCGCCGCTCGGCCAGCAGCCCGGCGGTGAAGATCAGCAACTTGTCTTTTTCGCGCGGCGTCAGTTCCATGTTGAAATTCCAAAAGATGCGAAACGTAGATTTCCTTCCCCCTGCAAGGGGGAAGGGCAGGATGGGGGGGTGTTATTTCGCAGTGTACGAGCTTTGTAGTTTTTAAGTTTCATTGAGTGCGAAGAATCATCTATGTATTCCAAATGCGCGGCATCTGCGCCGCTTTGCCCAAATACTCCGGCCGTAAAATTTCCCACGCGCGCTGCAAACACGTGCGCGCGTGTTGCGCGTGGTGGCCAAGATAACGGCAGACTAGTACGCCGCGCAACTGGGTTGCGGTAAACACACCGTCGCGTTGCAGTGCAGCACACGCTTCACGCAACGTTTCCAGCAACTCGCGCGACAGGTCCAATGTGGCGCATACCAACACGCCGCTGATGCTGTAACCCGCCCAGCCCCACCTTTGTGTCAACACCGGCGCATTGCCGTGTAGATCGCTGCGGTCGATGAACAACGGCGTAGCGTCGCGCCATACTTCCAAACGCTGTTGCCAGGCCCCGTGGGTGAAGGTCTCGTGGTTGACGGGGCGGCCCAGACACACCACCTCCCAGCCGATAAAGCGCGCGTCGCGCGCAAGTTCCACACGCGTGCGGCTACGCGCCCAGGCGCTGTTGAATACGATGGTTTCTTGCGGCAGCCATTCCAGGGTTGCGGCGTTTGCAACCTGCGCGCGCAACATTTGCGCCGCGTAGCGTTCGCCGCTGCGGTAAAACTTAGTGGCGGCAGGTGTTGTCAGCAGGGCTTGCGCACCGGAGTGCAAGACAAGGTCGATCTGTAATGTATCGCCCCCCACCACGCCGCCGGGGGGATGCAGCAAGTACATATGGCAGGTGCCGTCGGCCTCCGGATAAAACGCTTTCTGTACGTGCAGCGGACCGTGGTGCGCACGGTGCGTGAGTACGCTGCGCGCGTCACGCGTGGAAAATTCCAACGCGAGCGACGCATGCCAACCGGCGCTGGCGCGGGCTGCTGCGAGGGTCACTGGATACGCGCGTTGCGCAGACGGTGATTTACATACCAGGCGACGCCGATCACGCACATCGCCAGCCAGAATTCCCAACCGAAAAATGCATGCCAAGTAACTTCAGACACGCCAATGTGCGAATGCGGTCCGGGATGGGCGAATGCGGATGCAGTAAAAATGTAAAGCATGGCGGTAGCAAGCAAACGTAATCTGATGTTCATGGCATGCAGATCCTTAGCACTGAAAGTGGAACGAGCTCAAAACTTGAAAACTACCATCCCCAGCGATATGGAGCGCTCCTTCCCCCGGCAAGGGGGAAGGAATCCTCCGTTGTCGCCTTCACGATTAACTAATCGATTTGGTCAACACCTGCATTACTTACTTAACGTCGAACGGCCATTTGTAAGAGACAACGACATGCGGATCGGTTTGATCACCGCTATAGGAATTTTTGGCGCCGTCACCGCTGGCAAAACTAAGTGTCCAAGTGAGGTTGTCCACTGGCATGTAGCTAACGTTGAAATCGGTGTATTCCTTAGCGGAATCTTTTTGCATCGTCGAGCCTATATGCGCGCCAAATTTGCCCCACATGCCGTCGATGGTGAGATACATGTTTTTCGATTCGTCGGTATTGATAAGTAACTTGGCGCTGACCGGGCCGAACGAGCCGCCGACGTAAAATTCCGAGATGTCGGTATCCGAAAGCTTGTCGCTACCAGTATCCGCATTAACCGCATCGGGGTAGATGTACTCAGCGACACCAATATCAATGCCGGCGTCGCCAAATTTCTTGGCAAAGCCAACGGTGAGATCAGTTTCGGAGCTTCCATCGAATCCGCCTTCGCTTGAAGTCCAAATACCACCATAAACACCACTTTCATGACTGAAGTTGATATCGCCAGAAACTTGCGGTGCGGGGTTGCTAATGGATAACCCACGCCATAGATACATATTGCTCACAGACACGCTTGCAGAAGTCGCCGAGTAGGCGGGCAAGGTCGCGCTAACAGCACACAAACCGAGTGCTGCTAAAGTCACATTACGAATTTGCTTCGATTTCATTTCTAATCTCTCCCTTCTACCTAGGTTGTGTTGTTGAATGACGCACGACTGCAAAACAGATGCGTTGCAAACGTGACTGGTGTTGTATCAGCATGCGCTGTGCCATACCCCTTTTCCCGTGTGCTTGCGGAGTTTGCCAGAAAAATTTGGATTGAACAGGGGTCGTAAGCCCCGTCATGGGGCGTGAACCAGTTGCGATGCATTGCAAGTGTGCGTGAGTTAGTGTGTCGCGGTTTGGAACGATGAATTTACATAATCAAGATTTTGTAGCGGTCGCACGGCGTGCAATTTTGCGTTGCACTGCATCCGTCCAGTGAAATCAGAACAGGAGGTTAAAGAGCCATCCAGGTCGTCAGCGAAATACCCGGCTATCCTTGCTTTGTTAGCCGCTGCGTTTTTTCTTGGCAAACAGCAGGAACGGCAGCACGAACGGACCGAGTGCAAAACCGAGAATGGTCCAGTAACGAACTTTCAAGCCACGCTTACGCGCGACCCAGTAGCCAGCCAAGGCGAACGGAATGGAAAACAGCAGGCTGGTGAAGATCAGCATGGGAAGTTCGGCGACAATGTCGGTAGCGAGTTCAGGTGGCATGGTCTAGCTCCAGGTAACGAACGTAAGGACAACGACAATGATAGGTCGAATTGGAATCACCGTATGCGGTTTGTTTATCAGCGTGGGTGTATCTGCGGCCGAGCCGCTGCATCACGCGCTGCGTATCACGCTGCAACCCGAGGCGCACCGATTAGTGGCGCAAGACACCATCACGCTGCCGCGCGGCTTGGCGCACGGTAAGAGTTTTCATTTCAGTTTGCACACGGGACTGGCGCCGCGCGTGTTGAACGACAAAGCAACCTTGGAGCCGGTGGCGCCTAAAGCCGGTGCGCCGGTAAGTGTCGACACCGAGTACCTGGTCAATCTGGCGCCGGGCGCGTGGGATATCCAGCTTGAATACAGCGGCGAAATTTTTCATGCACTCAGCGACGAAAGCGCCGAGCTGGCGCGCGGCATGCGCGAGTCCGTCGGCATGATCGCCAGCGAAGGCGTATTCCTGAACGGTACGAGCGCGTGGTATCCGCGCTTTGCGGACGAGCTGGTGAGCTTCGCCGTTGAAGTGCGGCTACCGAAAGACTGGGATGCCGTCAGTCAAGGCGCGCGCACCCGTCACGAGGTGGACGGCGACGCGCGCGTGGTGCGCTGGGAGGAGCAGCATCCGCAGGATGAAATTTATCTGCTCGCCGCGCCGTTCACCGAATACACGCAAACCACAGACGGCGTGGAAGCGCAGGTGTTTCTGCGCACCCCCGACGAAGCACTGGCGCGCAGCTACCTCGACGCCACCGTGCGTTACACCAAAATGTATAGTCAACTCCTGGGCCCTTATCCCTATGCCAAATTCGCGCTGGTGGAAAATTTCTGGGAGACCGGCTTCGGCATGCCGTCGTTCACGTTGCTGGGGTCGAAGGTGTTACGCCTGCCGTTCATCGTCAACTCGTCCTACCCGCACGAGATTTTGCATAATTGGTGGGGCAACGGCGTGTATGTGGACTACGCGCGCGGCAACTGGTCGGAGGGTTTGACCAGTTATTTGGCCGACCATCTGTTGCAGGAGCAACGCGGCGAAGGCACCAACTACCGGCGCGCGGCGTTGCAGAAATACACCGACTTCGTCTCCAGCGCGCGCGATTTTCCGCTCACGGAATTTAGATCGCGCCATAGCTCGACCACCGAAGCGGTCGGCTACGGCAAAACCTTATTGTTGTTTCACATGCTGCGGCGCGAGCTGGGTGATGACGTGTTCGTGCAGGTGTTGCGCGAATTTTATCGCCGTTTTCAATTCAAGAGCGCCAGCTTCGACGATGTGAAAAGCGTGTTTGCGGAAGTCGCCCAAAAAAATCTCGATGCAAGTTTCGATGCCTGGGTCAAACGCCCCGGCGCGCCGCAGTTGCGGGTGAGCGCGGCACACGCGCAGCGCGACGGCGACGGTTTTGTGCTCAATGCGCTGGTGGAGCAAACCCAGGCCGATGCGCCGTTCCCGCTCAATCTGCCGCTCGCCGTGCACCTGCAAGGTGTCGAGACCGCGTACCAGACCACGGTGCGCATGTACGGCAAAAAACTGGAGCTGAAACTGCGCGTGCCGGCGCGGCCGCTGCGTTTGGATGTGGATCCGGAGTTTGACATTTTTCGGCGGCTGGATCAGGCCGAAATTCCGCCCGCGTTGTCGCAGGTGTTCGGCGCTGAAAAAATCCTGCTGTTGCTTCCTGCCGAGGCGCCCGCGCCGTTGCGCCAGGCTTACGAACAACTTGCGCAGGCGTGGCGTGCGGCCGAGCCGGACAAAATCGAAATTAAAACCGACAACGCGTTCAAGGCGTTGCCGAAAAACCGCGCGGTGTGGTTGCTGGGTTGGGAAAATCGCTGGCTCGTAAAACTGCAACCGGCGTTGCAGGGTTATGCGTTCAAGGTCGACAACGACAGCGCGTCGATCAATGCGCAACGCTACGCGCGTACCGAACATGCGTTGGTGATCAGTGCGCGTAACCCGTTGAATGCGGAGGTATCGCTGGCGTGGCTGGGGTCGAATAGTCCGCAAACCATAGCAGCACTGGCGCGCAAGTTACCGCATTACGCGCGCTATAGTTTTCTGGCGTTCCAAAATTCCGACGTGAGCAATACACTCAAAGGCCAATGGCCGGTGGTCGGCTCGCCGTTGTCGCTTGCTGTGCGGCAGGACGATGGCGCAAAGATTGTGGCGACAGCGGGGCAGCTTGCGGCGCGCACGGCGTTGGTGCCGGTGGCAGCAAAGTGAATTAAACAGCTTAGTTTGTAGGAGCAAACCCTCGCCGCGATGATCGCGGCGAGGGTTTGCTCCTACAGCGGAGAGCCTAGCAATAATGGCAAGACTAGCGCACAACACATTCGTCCCCGAGCACCGCTTCATGCTCGCAGCCATCGCCCAAGCCGAGCTGGCCCTACCACGCGCGGAGGGCGGGCCGTTCGGCGCATGCATCGTACGCGGTGCTAGCATCATCGCTTGCGCCAACAACACCGTGCTGCACGAACACGACGCAACCTGCCACGCCGAAGTCAACGCGATCCATATTGCGTCGCGCGCGCTGGGCAACTTCGACTTGTCCGGCTGCATCATTTACTCCACCACCGAACCCTGCCCGATGTGTTTTTCAGCGATCCATTGGGCGCGCATCGACCGTATTGTTTACGGTACATGCATCGCCGATGTGCAGCAGCTGGGTTTCAACGAGCTGGCCATCTCCAACCAGCAGCTACGTGCGTTAGGCGGCTCGCCAGTCTTAATCACGGCGGATTTTATGCGTCCGGAATGCGAGGCATTATTGGCGCGCTGGCAAGCACTCCCCGGTGCGCGCCTGTATTAACAAAATTACGGGCAAAAAAAAGCGCGCTCGAGGGGCTCAAAGCGCGCTGTTAAGACGAGGCAGCTGGGGGGAGCTACCTCGTAGGGGGAGGAAAGAGGGTTAAAGGATTACGCGGGGGGGGGTGCGTAATTCAATAACCGTTTCACAGAGCATAAGATATGGCTAATGCTTGGAAGTTCAATGGTTGCGAAAATTTTTTTACACGATGATGTTTTTCGTAGCCGTGGTAACAAGGGACAAAGGAGCAACATGGCGCAATTACTAACCTTATCTCGCGCTGCGCGGCTGGTGGGCATCAGTCGTGGCGCGTTACAGCTTCGTATGAAAGACGGCGATTTACCGACCTTCGAAGGCAAAATCGCCGCCGCTGATTTGTTGCGTTTATATCCGCATACGCGCATCGAGCAGGACCAAGAGCTGGAGCGCGTCACCCATATTAAAGAAACGGCATTTGCGCGGCGCGTGCGCGAGCGCATCTTGCCCGATGCCGAAGTGCTGGCGCTGCGGGTGCAGGAGCTGGGTATGGAATTGGTGCGCAGCCAGGCACTCACCGAACACTATCGCGAGGTATTGGCGCGTGTGCATAGTGAGTTATCGAGTGCGCCTGCGCTCCAGGCAACGCGCGCGCTGTTAGAGCGCATGGAATTTGAGTTGCGTCGGCCGGTGCCCGCCAAAATCGACGACGACGCATTGTGGGCGCAAGACAGCGTGCTGCGCGTGATGACCGCGCACGTGCGCACCCAGCCCGCCGGTCATGACTTTTTTGTCGAAGGCAACGACAGCCTGTTGGACGCCGGCCTGCGCGCCGGGCTCGCGCTGAATTACGGGTGTAGCGACGGCCGCTGCGGGCGCTGTAAAGCGCGCCTGCTGTCGGGGCGGGTAAAACCCATCGGTGCAGGTGATCGGGGCTTAACCGATGCAGAACACCACGAGCATGACATTTTGCTGTGTGCCAACACTGCCGTTACCGACCTGGTGATCGAAACTGCCGAGGCGGCGGGTCCGCGTGATATCGAAGTGCAACGTTCCGTTGCCGTCGTAAAAAACATTTCCCATCCGACGCTCGACATGACGCTGCTGCACCTGCAAACCCGGCCGCAGCAACGCCTGCGTTTTTTAGCCGGGCAATTTTTCCAGCTCGGCTTGCCAAACGGGAGTCAGGCGCAACACCCCGGCGCGGGTTGTCCTTGCGACGAACGTAATCTGTATTTTCACGTGCGCCGCGACGGCGTGTTTGCACAGGCGGTCTTTGCCCAATTACGCGAAGGACAAACGATCAACATCGCCGGACCGTACGGCGAATTCGCGTTGGACCAAAACTCGCCGCGCGCGGTGTTGTTCCTGGCCTACGGCACCGGCTTCGCGCCCATCCAGGGCATGATCGAACATGCGCTGGCGCTGGATAACGCGCCAAGCTTGACTTTATATTGGCTGGCAGCGCGCGCCGCAGATCACTACCTGGATAACCTGTGCCGCTCGTGGGCGGATGCATTGGATAATTTTCACTACACGCCCGTCACCGTGCCCGCAGATCTCGACCCGCTTTCAGACGCGGTGCAACGCATCGTCGCCGAATATCCGGCGCTGCAAGACTTCGATATCTATGCGGCCGGTCCCGCAGCTTTCGCCGCCGCCGTGGACGAGGTGCTGGCGACACGCGTATTTCCGCGCGCGCAGTTGCGTAGTGTGGTGGCGCCGTGAAAATTCAGCCCCGATGTCGTTGGGCGCGTCGTTGGCTGGGTTTTTAAACCCAGCGTTCGTGAGATCATGGCGATCCGCGCTGGGATTCGGCTACGCCTCGTCCCAGCCTACGGACCTCTGCTAATACAAAGTGCGTCGATTTTATTTGAGGTTACCTATGCAGATGATTTGAGCTCGCCGCTGAAGTTGCTCCAAATTAAATGCAGCGGCCAAAAGGACTCGTTTAGGAATACATGCTTGTAGCTATAGGAAAACTCTTTGCCGAACAATACCAGTAATACAATCTCCATCCTGTCCAGTCCCGATACCTGGGTCGATCAGCACGGCGATTATCTGTATCGGTGTGCGATGCTGCGTGTGCGCGATGCGGAGGTTGCGCAAGACATGGTGCAAGAGACGCTGCTTGCGGCATTGCAGGCGCGGCATTCGTTCGCCGGGCAATCGGCGGAGCGTACCTGGCTGGTAGGGATTTTGAAGCACAAAATCATCGACTACGTGCGCCGTGCTAGCCGCGAGAAACCGTTTGAGAATCTCGAACGCATGACGACGGCGGACGACGAAGACGCATCTTGTTTCGGCGATGACGGTCACTGGCTGAATGAAAATGCCGGTCCTGCGGATTGGGCCTGCGACCCGCGCAAGCTGACCGAGAACACTCAGTTCTGGGAGGTGTTGCGTTATTGCCTGGAGCGCTTGCCGGAGCGTAGCGCGCAGCTATTTTCGCTAAAGGAGATCGACGGTGTCGACAGCGACGAAGTGTGTAAGGTTTTGAATGTTACGCCGTCTAATTTATGGGTGCTGCTGCATCGTGCACGCTCGCGCTTACGCGAGTGCTTCGAAACGCAGTGGCTGGGCTCCCGTCCCGGGGAGCGGAGTGCATGAAGATGCCGCGTTGGTTAGATGATGTATTGGCCTGGTTGACCCCGCCGTGCCGCGAGGTGGTGCGCTGGGCGTCGCAAGATCTGGATGGTGTCTTGACTTGGCACCAGCGAGTGCGGATGCGTATGCATTTTGTTATCTGCGATTTGTGCAAGCGCTATCAGCAGCAACTGGCGGTGTTACGTGCGCTGTTGCGTAGTGATCCGGAGCGTTTGTTGGGGGACGATGCGCAAAAGCTTTCGCCGGAGGCTAAGCAGCACCTCAAGGAGATGCTGCGTGAGCAACAACCACCGCATGATTAATTGCAGTAACAACCCGATGCCGCAAATTAAATTTAAGCTGCATATGCTTAATGCGAAGGAATCTAGATTGTAGTGAAACTTCGCCTATTGCCTGAATCAGTAGGCGATCCCGCCTTACAATCCCGTAACCGCCTCAATCAATTCCCGTAAATGTCTCGCATTGGCTCCTAAATCGCCACGCCCTACACGCGATTTTGAGCGTGCATACAGTCGGCTTTTGCCGTTGGGCTGAGCGACGATCCAGATCGACACATCGTCTTTGAATTTCCATAAACGCGTCGTCACCACGGCCTCGATACGGTGTTGCGCATCGTCGCGGGTAACCACTTCCCAGCCAAGTTTTTCCACCGCGCGCAGCGTGTGCGCGTAGAGCGCGGCGGCGTCACGCGCATCGTCGATGGCTTGCAGCTCGGGGAAAGCGGGCTGGTCGGTGATTGCGGCGATGTTGGTAGTGAAGTACACATGCAGGCGTTCGCTCCAACCGGGGGCGTTGAATAACGGCGGATGGTTCATGACAACAGCGCCGGCCAGAAATGCAATCGCGACCGCGAACAGTGCAAGAATAATTTTGATGAACGTGAAGAGTAGCGACATGGGATGCGCGCCTGATGAGTGAAACCTCAGTGTAGTTTTCCAGCGTTGCGCATACAACGCGAAATTATTTTTGTAAGGAGCGCAGCCGCTGTGCGACTCATGTGCGGTTTACGAAAACGTAAGCTCAACATCATCAACTCACAAGGAGACATAAAATGAAAACACTAGGAACTAACAACGTTAAGCGCGCGGTATTGGCAGTTTCCGTGCTCGGCGCGTTACTGAGCGGCGCGGCGGTTGTCGATGCCAAGGAAATGAGCATGGGGCATCACACCTTGCTGTTAAAGAGCGCGGCGGAAAATGCCGGACTCATGGAAGTCACGTTGCCGATTTTTGAAGG
>JACQEQ010000395.1 GCA_016200445.1 Gammaproteobacteria bacterium
AAGTGCTCAACGCCTTTCGGCATCACAGATGAAATCGCGTCCTACCGTACGTCGAGTTGCGCTTTTCTTCTTTTTTGTGCTCAACGCCTTTCGGCATCACAGATGAAATCGCGGTCTCAAAATCGATGCCAATCGGAGTTGTAGTTTTGTGCTCAACGCCTTTCGGCATCACAGATGAAATCGCCCGCTATCACTCCATTTGATCGGATGGGCTTTCGAGTGCTCAACGCCTTTCGGCATCACAGATGAAATCGCCACGGCGCGCTATAATTCGATGACGCTTGAAGTCAAGTGCTCAACGCCTTTCGGCATCACAGATGAAATCGCGGGTAAGCTGCGGATGTTTTTCAACAACCCGATCAAGTGCTCAACGCCTTTCGGCATCACAGATGAAATCGCCCTCTACCGCAGCAACAAAAATACCGTCAGTTGCATGTGCTCAACGCCTTTCGGCATCACAGATGAAATCGCGTACACCCCTTCGCCCCATGATTCCTGAATGAATGTGTGCTCAACGCCTTTCGGCATCACAGATGAAATCGCCCGGCGCGGTTAAATCGATAAAGGTCGTCGTTTGGGTGCTCAACGCCTTTCGGCATCACAGATGAAATCGCACTTCAAGACCTGCGACTTCCGCGCTGTCGACGCCGGTGCTCAACGCCTTTCGGCATCACAGATGAAATCGCCCTTCACTTCTAAACACCAGATTGTAAAAGAACTTTCTTTGCCCCTTTGCATGCACCGCCGTATTGCAACTGGCCACCAACGCTTGTCACAACCAGCAACCGCCGGATGCCCCGACCAGCCAAGGCATTATAGTCAACATGCACCACCTCATACCTCATCGCGAAAAAACTCCTTGGTATTTCCGAATGTTGTTTCCATTTTTGATATCGCGCCATTGTGCCACTCGCCAGTGCATGTTTCACAACACTTGAAAACGATCCGGTGGCGCGCCCCAATCCTTGCCACCCTCGCCGCGCTCGTGCACGCGGCCTGCGCAGCGCGGGCACAGATGCACGAACATCAGGTCGTCTTCGTCAGTCAGCAATTTTTCCAACGTCCAACGCAACGCCTCCATCTCGGTGCGGCTCATACGACAGCGGAATAGCGAATAGTGGATTCGCTCGCCCCGGCCTTGCAGTTGTTTGTACGCTTGCCGCCAACGCTTGGGGTCGCGGATGTCGTAGCTGATGAGATACCAGCGCTTGTCGCTCATCAGCGTATCCGCATATTGGCGAACAAGCCCGGACTGCCCGACCACTCTTTTTCCAGCAACCGAACTTCCAGCTCCATCGCACGCGCGTAGCTGAGCGAGTATTTGAGTACCGGATGTTTCCATTTTTCTTGCTTGCGCTTTTCGTAGAGTTCGATGGCTTGCTTGCGTCCACCCGCAGAAAGCCACACCTGCTTTTGCGTGCGTGTGAAGTGTTCCTCCTTCCACTGGGCGCGGTTCACCGAAGCCACCAGCGGCAAGTCCCACAACACGACGCGAAACAATTCCATCACGTCGAGTGCCAAGGGATAGGCCGCGCTGCGCGGCGTGTGAAAAAAACCGAACGCGGGATCAAGCCCCACGCAAATAACGGCCGCCATCACATCGCGGTATAGCAAGCTGTAACCGAAACTCAACGCGGCGTTGAACGGGTCTTCAGGCGGGCGGCGATTGCGCCCGGCGAAGCGCATGAGCTCCTGGCTTTGATCCAGCAACACCGGCAGCGCGGAAAAATACAGCTTGCCCGCCATGCCTTCGTGACCGCGCAAGGTGTCGATATCCGGCGCGCGATCGACGCCGCGCAATTCGGCACGCATGTTTTTCACAGCTTGCGCCGCGATTCCATCGTTGTCTTTTCCCCGGCTGTTGCGCATCAGGAACTTCAATTGATTTTCGACTTTCGCTTTGGCAAGCCGCCTAGCCAAGCTCAGGCACATCTGCGCATCGCGTAAACCTTCGAACTGCCGGTGCCTGCGCTGCACGCCGCCTGCGGGCACCAACCCCGCCACATAGTGGCCGCCGCCGGTGAGCCAATGCACGCCGATGTTGTGCGCCACGGCATAGTGAATTGCCTGGCTGCTGATCTGCGTTGGTCCGTGCAGCACAATCGCGGCAACGTCGCGCCCTGGAAATTTATGCGGTTCGCTCTCTCCCGGCGTTGATTCCCGTGGCGTGACCACGATCTGCTCGCCGCTCTTGCCCACGCGGCTGCCTTCTTCGGTCACGTGAACGATACGCCGCTCATCGTCTTCGGGAAACAAACGCGGCAGTGCGGATTGGTCCCCTCCCCGCGTAAAGTCAACGCGGTGGGAATCATCAACGTCCGCTGCCTGCATCAAGCGCTCCTCCTCGGGCAAACACACTGGCGCAAGCGAACACTTCGCGCACAGCTTTTCATTCTCTGCCACTGGCGGGCGCTGCACCGTCGCGGCCAGCTCACGTGCGCGCGCAATCGCGGCGCGCAACTTCGTAAATGAATCTTCCGCAATAGGCACACGCACGGTTTTGTTATTGGCGTGGTAACGCACGCGCCCTTCCTTGATGGGCTTGCTCAAATGCTCTTCGAGCAATGCGGCGTAGGCGATCACCTGCAAACGATCCGACTCCCACGCATCATCACCACACGAGCGTCCGCGCTTGTGCTCGAACGCCACCACGCCGCCGTCGCGATAACGCACGTAATCCACTTTGCCTTTGAGTCCCCAGGTTTCGCTTTCGAGCTGAACCGATTGCCACTCGCCATCGACGTCCACTTCGGCTTCGTGCAAGGTGCGACCCGCGTACACGCGATGATCCGCGACGCGAATTTCCTCGACCTCTTCGAGATAAAACAACCGTTCGCAATACGCCAGCGCATGCAGTGCCATGACACGAATGAGAGCTTGATCTTGCGACATCGACACACCTCCGCACGAAGGAAATTGTGCACGCCCAAGGTTATGGCTATAGTCCTGTTCTACGGCGTATTTGCATTTAAACGATTGGAGCGATCATGGATTTCATCACGATTGAAGAACTCCGCAGCCAACCCACGAGCGTTTGGAAAAAACTCGCCAAGGCCCACGAGCTGGTCGTCACCCGCAACGGCAAACCGTTTGCCCTGCTCACCGAAACCAGCCCTACAAAACTGGAAGACGACCTGCGCGCACTGCGCCGCGCGCGTACCCAAGTCGCACTCGACTCGATGCGCGCACGGGCCAGGGAACGCGGGCTCACGAAGATGAGTCCGGATGATGTCAACACCGAAATCCGCGCCGCACGCAAGTCTGTAAAAGGTAGACATGCGGCTGGTGATTGATACCAACGTTTTCGTCTCCGGCTTACTCAACCCCAACGGACCCCCCGGCCAGATTCTCGATCACGTCGTGCATGGCCGCGTGATCGCGGTTTACAGTCGACCCATTCTCGACGAGTACGCCATCGTGCTCGCACGCAAAAAATTCAGCTTCAACCCCGACGACATCGACACCTTGATCGAACTCCTAGTCACCGAAGGCTGGCCGGTGCGAACCGTTCCGCGCGTCGATCTCCCGTTTCCCGATCCAAGTGACCAGCCGTTTTACGAATGCGCTGCTGCGGTGACCTGCCCCCTCGTCACCGGCAACCTCAAACACTTTCCGAAGTCCGGACCAGTCGAGGTATTGAGTCCGGCGCAGGCGGTGGCGCGGTTATGAATTGCTACGCGTAACCGACCTCGACCCATGCGTTACTTGGAATATCGGCGCTTACAGTATTGGAGATACGGAACAGGCATGATTGCGTTTTTGACATATCCGCGCGATCAATCGTCACCGTAAGCCGGGCGATATTCGTGGCACTGCCGCCGTCATCATCCGGCTCCACTTTCACAAACCAATGTGCGGGTTCGATTCGCTCAACGGCTTCAATCCGGTCGGGGAGAAAGTTGTTGTCGCCCAGAAACGGCAACCCGTATTTTCTCGGTCTGTTTCCCGCCAACCCGTCCAATACCTGCGCGGCGAGTTCATCGTTGTCCTTTAAACACAGGTAGCCACGCAGGTTGGATAAGAAAGAACGCCGCGCGGGAGTGATGTTGTACTTGTTGCCCTTGGTGTTCGGCGCATGATCCTTGCCGGTGTTGCCTACCGGGTAGTTGTGCAGTTGTTGGTACGCGCTATGTTGCAGCGGCATCTCCAACGCGCCGAGCGCGATCATGGCTGAAGGCAACCCGCTACGAATCAAGGTCATTTCCGATGCGCCATCGTCGTCGCGCATCTCTATCCCGGCGAGATTGAGCAACAGGCCATACGCAGCCGACGGCGTCATGAACGGCGCAGTCGGCCGGAAGCTGCCCGCCGTGAAGGTGCGGAACACCGCGAACGGTGCTTGAAAGTAGATACACAGCATGGCCATTAACCCAACGCGACTTTGGCGATGGTCTCCAGCAGTCGCTGTGGATTGCGGTCGATGGTCACGCCTTTTTCCTTCAATTCTTGCTGGGTCTTTTCGGTCATGTCTTTCACGATCTTTCCGCCCAGGTAAAATTCATCCCCCGGATAATCACCCCTCAAAATATCATCGACGATTTCCGGCAACGCATGCACATCACCTTCCTTGATCCGAAAACCGTAAGTGTCGTAACCCGCTACCAGTTGTTTTGTGAGCCGCACGACAATCGAAGCCGGAGCCATCTCGTAGTAGCTGCGCGCATGATTTCCGGCGACGCCGTTCAACTCGCCAATCGCTTTGAGCAGTGCCTTGGTCCAGTCCTTCTTGACTTTGCATTCCTCAAGATTCAACGCGAAGGGATATTGAAACGCGGTCATCGCCGTTTCGCGGTGTAGTAGCTGTGAGTTATCAACGTTTCTATGACCCTTTACTTCCTTCGGCGTCGCATCCTGCGGGGATTGCGTGAACACGGTGTTGTAACGATAAGGCTCAAGCGCCACAGCCATGTTCATCCGCAAGATCGAGTCGCGTTTAAATGTAAAATCATTCGGATTGCGTCCCTTTTCCTTAAGCTCTTTCCGAATCTTTTCTCTATCCGCTTTACCCGCAGCCACGAGCCAGCCCATGAAAAAATCATCCGCATATTTGTCCGCGTTTGGATATTCCTTGAACTTGACTGCGAGTTGCTCCTCGTCGTGCAACCGTTCACGATTACACTTGTCTTTGCCTAGAATCAGCGCCAGATTTTCGCGCAAAGCATTACGCATCGTTTCCGGACTGATGATCGGATATTCATGCCGCCCCTTGGTGATCTTCTGAATTACGGAGCGGTTCTCGGCGCTCTCGCCGCGATAGTTGGCGCTGGGTGCGGTATAGGTCAGTACGATTCCGAACAGGTTCATGACGCTTCTCCTTAGTTTTCGTTTTCATTTGAGGAATGGGTTTGCCCTTCTTTACCCGGCAAGTGGGAATACGCCGAGAGCGCCAGCATGGATAGGTTTTTCACAGTGTCCGGCTTTTGAATAAGCGCTTGGGTTAGGTCGAGGAATTCTGCTTCCTGTACAAAGTGCGGGACTGAGCAAATGGTGCCGGTGAAGTATTCGACGAAGTCTTCGGCGCGGCGGCTGCGCATCGCCAGAAATGCATCGCTTGTGACTTTTTCTCGCGCCTCACGAAATTCCTTTGGATAAATCCGATACCCGTTCACGTCACACGGCAGGTCTTTGTACTTCTTCGACGAGCGCGCATCCGTTTTGTAATTGACGTACTCGCCGATGAGCCGGTAAATCCGGCGCGCGAGCACATCGTCCTTGATGGCGGGGTCGGTTTCGTTCATGGCATTGTTCTCCTTTAGCAGGTTCAATTGTTGATTCAATCTCGTGAAATAACGTTTCACATCGTTTCCGAAAAATGGCAGTCGCGGGGTTTTGTCAGTTCTGACGAAGTATCCCCACGGATAGTGAGCAAAGATCGCGTCTACACCGTGGTGCCACGAATTCCCACTCAGTAAGTTTCGAATACGGAGGCTTTTGTAGTAAGGATTTGCCGGCACCCCACGAATGCTTTCGTACTCCGCGAGCACACGCGCATTCGGTAGCAAGCGTTCCGCCGCCAACATGCGCACGTTGTTGCCTTTTTTCTGCAGGTGATACAACTCGACCGCTGCTACGTCATACGCGATGCCTAGTTTTTTTACGTGCATGTGTGCGAGGTGGTAAAGAAACTCCAGACCTCCCTCTTCCGGCAAGTCGATGAGCGCATCTCGCGGCTGGTATCCTGAAACTTCAGGCTCCAACATCTTCCAGTAGTCGATCATGTCGGCGACAAAAAGCCGCAAGTCAGTGACCTCTGGAATCACCAGCAGGTATCCGGCGTATTCACGCTTCCCCGACTTCATATCTACAATTTGCGGTACAAAAAGCGGCGTGGAAAATTGCCAGAAATGGAGCAACAAGTTGTGCTCAACTTGTCCGGCGAATGAAACGCGCTCAGCATTGGCGTCCTGCGCACCGACGAAGAGCGAGCCCGCGATGGATTCGACTTTAAACTTTCCTTTCGCGCGCAATTTCTGCGCCTTACCCAACGAGTCCCACAGCTTTGCGGTCACATCGGTGACTTGGCCGTTTGCTCGTTTTTCATATTCACCGCGTGTTGCAGGCTGCGCGCGGAGTACACGCCACAACATTTCGCGCCATAGTTTCAGCCACGGGCTTTGTTGCCCGCTCTGTAACCAAAAGGCGAATACATTGCCGGAGGGATCGAAAACGTCGTAGACGAATTGCTTTTCCTTTTTTGTCTTGCCGTTTTCTCCCGGGCGCTCGACTTCGTCGACTCTCTTGTGCGTGCTTCCCTGCCACTTTGTCGCGCTGTGTTTCTCAACCCATTTTGCATCGTAGACATCGTCGAGCAGAACACCGAGCGTTTGTTGCGTCAGCTCGATGGTCACACTCCGCGATCCACTCAACATCGCTTCGGGAAGCGGTCCGATCTCACGCGCTTTTAGCGATTCGAGCAGTATCAGCAATCCCGCCAACCCCGCTTTATGTTGGGTACTGGGCAGTTCGAATAAGTCGTAGATCAAGGTGATCTGCTCCGCTTCCTGCGTCTTCATCGCGGCGCTCATGCGTGGCTCTCCTCTTTCATGCTCTCGGCCAGCGGATCCTTGAAAAAACCATAACGCGGATCGTAATGGGTCGCGGGTGCGGCTTTCAGCCATCCCAGCCGTGGATCGTTTTGAGCCAGTTTTCTGGGCACCGGGACGACAAAACCATCTGTCGGCTTCTTGTCCTTGCTTGCCCGGAGATAACGCTCGATGTGTGCATCCAGAATCGCGGGCATGGAAAAGTCGAGACCGTCGCGCAAATCTTCGCGCCCGCCGCGTGACCAAAAGCCGTCGTCGATGAACGCTGCGATGCGATCCGGTTCCGGTTCGCTGGGTCCGTATTTCTCCAACAATTCTTCCAGCCGGGTTTGTGAAATCGTCGTGCCTTGGATCGCTGTCACGAAGTCCGCCGTGCCGTGCATGTCTTCCACGGCGTATGGCTCCTGCTTCTCCGGTGCGTAAAAATAAACCTGCCCAACCGGCGAGGCGCCATCTTTTGCGTGGCGGTTGCAGCGCCCCATGCGCTGAATCATTGCGGTGATCGGCGCGACTTCGCTGATGAGCACGTGCGCGTCCAGGTCAAGACTCATTTCGCACACTTGCGTGGTCACGGCGATGACCGGCTGCTCTCCGGTAGCTTGATATGCGCTCACCACTTTCCGATGGCGGTCTTTGCGATCATCCAACGTGAAGCGGCTGTGGTAGCACAGTGCATTGAGTTCGCGTGCGAGTTGCTGGCAACGATCAACGGTGTTGACGACCCACAAGCAGCGCTTGTTTTGGCGCACCGCGTCTTTGGCAATTTGCAACGCGCCCGACTGTGAATCGAGCGTTTCCACGCGATAGCGTGGCAGACCCGCCAGCCGTTCCAAATCGGCGAATTGATCCGCCGCATCCGGGAACACCGTGAATCCGAGTTTCACCAGATCGTCGCGGCGGCGCTTGGGCAAGCTCGCGGTCATGCACAGCACCGGCACATCGAAACGTTCGAGAAATTTCTTCAGCGTCGAAAACAATGCCTTGTCGAAACTATGCACTTCATCAAACACCACGATGCTGTCGGCGAGTACCGGCAGCAGGCAAATGGAACGATAGACTTGCTGCATGAATCCCAGAAACTGGTCCACCGTGGCGCTGAAAATTCTGCGCTGCCAATATCCGAGGGCATACAAACGGTCTTCGGTTTCATACTTACGGCCAGACCGTTCGTCGGGATTGCAAAACATATCCTGCAACTCGTAGCTGGAGGTTCCATGCAACAACGCCGCGTCTGCTTCTGGTGCGTGCGACACGTAATCGCGGAATCCCTCGGTCGCGGTGGCGCGCGTGGGGTACAAAAAAATCACACGTTGCCGCGAATGCCGGGCCAGGCATGCTTGAATCCAACGCCACGCAGCCAAAGTTTTTCCGCTGCCGCAAGCGGCCAGCAGCAATGCGCGGTCGGGAAGACTCGCGGCCCCATCCTGGAAATCGTTCCAGACAAATGTCTTCTTGGATTTACTTTCGATATCGGCGATACGTCGGGCTATGACATCTCGACCGATGCGAACCCCATCCAAGAGCTTGCTTTCATCGAACGCCTCGGCGATCCACGCGCTGATACTGTGACCTTCACGTACCAAACCGGAACCGGCCGCGTCGGCGGCGATGACGGCGGCCTTCACTGCGAGCAACAAGTATTGTCGTTCGGCCGATTCTTTGAGCTTTGAGCCTTTGCGCCTGAAGTTCTCGATCAGTGTTTCATTCAGCGTACGTATATCCTGACCGGCGCCGGGTATGTAACTCCATAACGCCGATACTTGTGCGTCGCACTCGCGCATTCCCAAACGTGCTGAGACTTGATTCAACACAGCATTAAAATCAGTTGCATCAATTCGAACTTTCAACAGGTCCGCTACATCACCCAGCTTTTCGCCGATGGACGGATAGTAGGTTTCTTTCTTTGGCGAAGCCTTCAGGTGATGCCCGGCAACGGCGCTGATGACAATATCCACATCGATTAACGGACAAGTCGCAAGCCAGTCGCGAAATTGCGGCAAGAAAAGAATGAGCGCACTCAAGTGTTCGTGACGCATGACCTGCGCGTCGCGCTCGCCGCGTACCGCATGTTGAAAACCATCGTTGGCTTTTCCAAGGTCGTGCAGACCACAGGCGGCGATTCCATTCGCATGAAAATGCGAATAATCGACCGATGAAATCTTGAAGAACTTCAACCATGCGACGCCCAAGCGTGTCGGGCTCGACGCGTCTCCGAACAAGCATGCGAAAGAATCCATTACCTCCGAGCAATGTTCCGCCAGTCCTTTATCGGGACGATTCGCCGCACGACTTTTCGCGAGTAAGCTGGTCATCCCTTCCACTCCACAAACACCCCACACCCCATCTTTCTCCGTCCGCCCAATCCTTGTTCCTGCAAGCGGATGGATTCCTCAGCGGTCAACTCCGACACCAGCAACGAATGGCCAACGACTTTTTTGTCCTTGATCGCGACGATGCGGCGCGGGCCGCGTTGCGGTTTTCCTTTAATGTCGAGCCCGTCGAGTTGGCGCTGAATTTCTGCATCAAAGCGCGCTTCGTCGTCGCCGTGTTTGGTGGTGACGACGTGCGCGTAGAGCACCACCGTAGGAACCAGAGCGGCCGTAGTGGTTGTGCCCACGCGCAGGGTGTCGCCATTGAGGTCGAGGCGTTTGCCCGCGAGCGGAAGAACGGCGGGAATCACGCTGGCGGGCAAGCGCAACCCAAATCGGGCGCGATCACCGAGAAGCAGTTTTCCCGCGCCGTCGTAGCGCCCACGCAACGGATGCAAACCAACATTGTCCGCCGCGTGCAGCCATGCAGTTTGCTTTTCCAATATCCGGCTGATCGCGCCATAGAGTGCGTAGCCGTGATCGACCGGCACACGCTGGCCTTGCACGTGAAAGAAAATATCAATCACCGGTGACGTGTCGTGACTCATTGTTACCCTCCCCAATTCGTGTCGCTGGTTTGTTTGTCGAAACCATTTCTTTATCCACCGTGAGATGCTTGCGACGCATCGTATATTTGCTTGTTACGCTTCCGGGTTTTTTAACATGCCCACTGGCTCACCCACTGCGCCACCCGCAAGTTTTTTTTCGCTGTAGAGTTCGGCGGCCTCACGCAGGCGTTCGGCGACCGCGTGGCGCAGCGCCTCGGGCGCGACGACTTCTACATCCGGCCCGTATTTGAGGATGTCCATCAGCAATTCGCGCGGGTCGGAATACGGGACTTGCAGTTCATACGCGCCGTCTTTCCATTGCCCGATCTGATCGGGGTGCCATTGTTCGTCCGCGACCCAGCGCGCGGCGGGATCGGCAAAGCGCAACACGGCCCACGCACTGGCGACGCCGGTGAAGATGCCGAAGCTCGCGCCGAGGTAACGATCCAAGTCTGCGTCGGCGATGGCTTTCACGCGTTGCGCCGTTTCGGTAACGCGTCGCACGCAGTCGAGCGCGAACATGCGCAGCGCAGCG
>JACQEQ010000034.1 GCA_016200445.1 Gammaproteobacteria bacterium
AACCCGAAGCACGGCTACGGCGCGCATTTGAATCCGTGTCTTGACTGCAAAGGCTTCATGGTGCGCAAAGCGCATGAGTGGATGAAGGAGCATGGTTTTGACTTCATCATCACCGGCGAAGTGGTCGGCCAGCGGCCGATGTCGCAGCGTCGCGACACCATGCCTGTGGTGGCGCGTGAATCCGGTGCAAACGATTTACTGCTGCGCCCGCTGTGCGCGAAATTATTACCGGAAACGCTGCCGGAACGCGCAGGCTGGGTGCAGCGCGATAAATTGCTCGATTTCAACGGGCGTGGCCGCAAACCGCAAATGGCCTTGGCCGCGCATTATGGTTTTGCCGATTACGCACAACCGGCCGGCGGCTGCTGCTTTCTAACCAATGAGCAATATGCGCATAAATTGGCGGATTTATGGCAATCGCGCGGCGAGCGCACCTACGAGCTCGACGACATCATGTTGCTCAAGGTCGGGCGCCATTTACGCCCGCGCCCGAATTTCAAACTGATCGTGGGGCGCGAAGAAGGCGAAAATAATTTTCTGGAAGGTTATCGCAAGCAGTTCACGCATCTGCGCACCGTCAGCCACCTCGGACCGCTGGCTCTGATCGACGGTGAGATTCACGGCGACGATCTGCTGCTGGCCGCGCAACTAGTGGCACGTTACTCCCAAGGGCGCGATGCCGACAGCGTGCGGGTCTCGATCACACCGTTTGAGGGGGCGGGTATTGAAAGCAAAGAAATCGACGTGCGCCCGATGGCCGATAGCGCGATTCCCGGAGACTGGCACTTGTGAGTCACTTCACGCTCGATGCGCGCCGCTTGCTCTGCCCCATGCCGGTGATCCGCACTCAGCAACGTGTCGAGACGCTCGCCGCAGGCGACACGCTTGACATTATCTGCACCGACCCCGGCGCACAGAACGACATCCCTGCGTGGTGCCGCGTGCATGGTCACAAGTTGTTGGGGTGCCGCACGCAAGACCGCGAGCTGATCGTGTCGGTCGAGGTGGTCAAATCATGACTATTAAAGAACCCATCGACGCCGATACTCAGCGCTATCACGTGATCCGCAAAGTCACGCTGATCGGCGCGGCGTCCAATATCGTGCTGGCGATTGCGCAATTTGCGTTCGGTGTGCTCGGCCACTCGCAAGCCTTGATCGCCGACGGCATTCATTCCTTGTCGGATCTGGTGACCGACATCCTGGGCGTGTTCGGCGCCAAACACGCCAGCCGCGCTGCCGATGCCGAGCATCCGTACGGACACGGGCGCATCGAAGCCGTGGTGACGGTGGCATTAGGTATGGTGCTGACATTCGCAGCGGCCTTTATTATGTTTGACGCCACGCGCCGCCTGTTCGAACCGCAACGTTTGTTGCAACCGGACTGTACGGTGCTCGCCGTGGCACTGGTGTCGATCGCGGTTAAAGAATCGATGTACCGCTATACCTTGCGCATCGCGCGCGCGATTCGTTCCGGTTTATTGCAGACCAATGCCTGGCATCATCGCAGCGACGCACTGTCGTCCATCATCGTCATCGTGGGTGTGGGCGGTACCATGGCAGGTTTGAATTATCTGGATGCAATCGCCGCCATTGGCGTTGCCGCCATGATTTCACGCGTGGGTCTGACGCAAGCATGGGCGGCGGTGCAAGAGCTGATCGATCAGGGATTGGACGACGCCCACTTGGCCACAATTCGCGGCAAAATTATGTCCGAAAACGGCGTACGCCAATTACACCTGTTGCGCACACGCCGGGTCGGCGGCAATGCGTTTGTCGACGTGCATATTCAAGTCGATCCGCGCCTGAGCGTGTCCGAAGCTCACCAGATCAGCGAAACCGTGCGCGTGCGGCTGATCAACGAAATCGAGGAAGTTTCGGACGTGACCATTCACATCGACCCCGAAGATGATCTCGTAGCGAAACCGGCTACGGGCTTACCGCCACGCGAAGTGGTACTGGAGACCTTGATACAACAACATTGGGCCGGTATACCGCAAACCGCCGAACTGCAAGAAACCACGCTGCATTACCTCAACGGCAGGATTCACGTCGACCTGACCTTGCCGCTTGCTGCAGCCGGGACTGTGGAAAACGCCCGCGCGCTCGCGCAACAATTTGCGCAGCTAGCCAAAAAAGAAGAATATATCGCCGACGTCAAGGTGGGGTTTGTAGGGTAGCGGTATAGCACCGTAGCAGTGCGCAAACCGCAGGAACGAGTCATCGTAGTGCACGATGAACGGTGCAAATCAACAACGACGTAACATAAGCCGTTGAAGCGAGTCACCCTCGATCCATGGCATAACTCCTGCTGATTATTGATTCACGCCAGACTTTTTATTTGTATTGTTCGCCGCTCGCAAGGCGGTCTATGGAAAATCTTTGGAGGGTATAGCATGTCGGTCGCAAATATTTTGAAAATGGTCAAAGACAACAACGTGAAGTTCGTAGACTTTCGCTTTACGGACACGCGCGGTAAAGAACAACACGTGTCCTGCCCCACCCACACGCTGGACGAAGGCACGTTTAAAGACGGCAAAATGTTCGACGGCTCGTCGATCACCGGCTGGAAAGGCATTAACGAATCCGACATGATCCTGATGCCGGACGCCAGCACCGCCGTGATGGATCCGTTCTTCGACGAACCGACCATTATTATCCGTTGCGACATCATCGAGCCCAGCACCATGCAGGGTTACGAGCGCGATCCGCGTTCGCTCGCCAAGCGCGGCGAAGCCTATTTGAAATCCACCGGCATTGCCGACACCGCATTCTTCGGCCCCGAACCCGAGTTCTTCATTTTCGACGACGTGCGCTGGGGCTCGGACATCAGCGGCTCGTTCTACAAAATCGACTCCAAAGAAGCCGGCTGGAACACGCAAGCCGTGTACGCCGATGGCAACATGGGCCACCGCCCCGGTATCAAAGGCGGTTACTTCCCGGTGCCACCCGTTGACTCTTTCCAGGACATCCGCTCGGCCATGTGCCTGGCGCTGGAAGAAATGGGCGTGATGGTCGAAGTGCATCACCACGAAGTCGCAACTGCCGGTCAGTGCGAAATCGGCGCGCGCTTCAACAGCCTGGTGAAGAAGGCCGACGAACTGCAAATCATGAAGTACGTGATTCACAACGTGGCGCACAGCTACGGCAAGACCGTGACCTTTATGCCCAAGCCGCTGGTCGGCGACAACGGCAGCGGCATGCATGTGCACCAATCGT
>JACQEQ010000396.1 GCA_016200445.1 Gammaproteobacteria bacterium
CCGATGGTTCGCACACCCGCGCCGGAGTGCAGTTTTTACTCGACCGCCTCAGCGGCAGCGACGCAGCGAATATGCAACGCAGCTACGGGATCGACAACACGTATTTGTTCATCGAACAACAAACCATTAAAGCCGAAGTAAAATCGACCAAGGTTGATATTGGCGGGAAAGTCTATCTGCTGGGATTGTTATTTGAATTTTGAAGGCTGCCTAGTTCCGCGCAAGTGTGCGCGGAACTCAACGTCCTCATTGTTACCAACCCCACAATACGCCCTCAAGCAGCGCCTCCATGCCTGCAAATTCTTTCGGCCGCACCGGGTCAAAGCGTTTGGCTTGCTTGGTGAATTGTTTGAGTAATTCTTGAGTGGCGGCGATCCCGCTGGGGCGCGTCAATAACTCGGTAAGCACCGCACGTTGGCGATCCGTCACGCGTTTGCTCACGGTTACCGTTTGGTCGGGGTAGCGATTGCTGCTGAACAATACTCTGAGATTCGCTTTTTCTGCTTCGGAAAGCCGGTTCATGTATTTGTCTTGAAACACCGCAGCTTTACATTTTCCTGCTTTAAAGGCTTCGTAAACATCGTTGGCATTCGCCACCTCATAGAGGTCAGGTTGAATGAGCGGATTGGTAAACGCAGCTAACACTGCCATTGTGCCCAAGTTCGGTGAGGCTTGGGAGCAGATATGGCCTTGGATGAGATCGCGTAACCGTGTGAGCGATGGGTCCGTTTTGTGGCTGACCACAACAAATGTTAGCTCGCCCGGCAATTTTGCAACTGGGGCATGTCCCAGATGCTTGATGCGCCACGCCGCAAAATGGGCGCCGTCAAAAATAATGTCGTACAAATCCGCTTTCATATTGGTCGCGTATTCAATCCAGTCGCGTGCCCGCTCGTACACCACCGTCTGCCCCAACTGCATTGTCAATACCTGCGCCAATGGGCCGTAGAGTTCTTCGCCGCGTGCGGCGCTCTCGCGCGGCGGCGCAGTCAGCACCAAGTCGGCTTGCGCGGAGGAGAATAGATTTACGATGAAAAGTGTAAGTGCAACAAAATACATTTTTGTATTCATAAATGTCCCCATACCTGGAATTTTCGTACGAATAAGCCGGCCTAACACCCTGCGTAATTTATTAATCCAAGCTTAATAGTGCTTAAAAACCGGGGTCGCATAACGTAATGGGTGCGTTACGGTGCTGAATATTGACATATCAAATATGAATTCAAGGTGAAGGCTGGTCATTCACTTGGCTATTAGGGATATTGAATATTTTCTCAGCAAGAATTTGCGTGTTAATGCAGTTATAACACTGGGAGTTGTTTACTGACGTTTGCGGTATTTGGTCAGAATTTTCAGGGATACGCGACGCACTGCGTGGGAGGTTATATGTCCAGCAAGATGCATGCAGGTATTTCACGATGGATTGGTTTGTTCTTGGCCGGGGTGCTGTTGTCCGCGTGCGGCGCAGGCGTTGCCACCGAACCGAAAGACCCTGCCGGCAACAAACCACCGCCGACACCGACGCCAGTTAAATTACCATCGTCAACACCTGTTCCGTCGCCGGTACCGGTGCCTGGAGCAACGCCGACTCCAAGCCCAACCCCGGTTCAACTCCCGCCGCCCGGCACTGATACCGGGCTACCATCGGTGGTATTTGTTAATCCGCCCGATACCGCGATGGGTGCCAACCTAAACGCCATTGTCGTAACTTTTTCCAAAGCCTTAAAAATTAATTCGGTAAACAGCGCGAGTTTTCTAGTGGCTGGCCCGCAAGGGTTGTTAAACGGCACGCTGAGCATTAAGGACGACAAGATCGTCACCTTCAAGCCCAACCCGTCGTTAGAGTTCGGTACGCACTACGACGTAAAGCTCACGACCGAGATTCAGGATTCGGCGGGCAATTTTATGGGCCAGGATTTTGTATGGGGCTTTAACACCGGCAAACAACTCGCTTTGCATAGTAACGGTGGGCACACCTGTGCGCGGCTGCGTAGTACTGGCGCGCTCAAGTGCTGGGGCGCCAACGATTTAGGCCAGCTTGGTCTGGGCGACACGCAAAGCCGTGGCGATACCATCAATGAAATGGGCACAAAATTGCTTCCGGTAAATCTTGGCATTGGACGTAGCGTCGTGCAGGTGGTAGCCGGTAGCGGCCACACCTGCGCGCGGCTCGATAATCTGCAAGTGAAATGTTGGGGTATAAATACCAGCGGACAGTTGGGTCTTGATAGTCAAGTGAGTAAGGGAGCTCAACTGTTGGATATGGGCGAATCCCTTCTCGCAGTCAATTTGGGCGCAGGTCGTTACGCATTAGAATTAGTGGCCGGATTTGCCCACACCTGTGCGCGCCTAGATAACGGAAGGGTCAAGTGTTGGGGTAGTGGCTTAGCGCTGGGTTTGGGTGACGCTGAGTCGCGCGGCGACAATCCCACAGGCCCAACAAGCCCAAGCGAGATGGGCGATGCCTTGCCTTATGTCGTATTGGGAACCAATCAACAGGGCAAAAACCTAAACGCAGTTGCGTTGTATGCAGGGGCGTATCACACCTGCGCACGCCTCGACGAAGATGCAAAGGTTAAGTGCTGGGGATGGAATAACGACGGCCAGTTAGGTTTAGGCAACACAGAAACTCATGGCACCGGACCTTTACAAATGGGCGACTACTTACCGGCGTTGGATTTCGGCTCCTACCGCTTCGCACTGCAACTGAGCTTGGGAGATGCGCACAGCTGCGCAGTTCTCGACAATTGGAATGTGAAGTGTTGGGGGCTCGGGATTCACGGCCAGCTCGGTCTGGGTTCTGCCGCGTCGCTAGGCGGCAGTCCGCAGCAGATGGGTAACTATTTGCCGGTCGTCAATTTAGGCATGAACCGCACCGCACCAGAAATATCGGCTGGTGCCGAGCACACCTGTGCCCGGCTCGACGACGGACGCACTAAATGCTGGGGTAACAACGGCGCAGGGCAATTGGGCATTGGCGATGCTAATGACCGAGGCACTAACCCCGCTGAAATGGGTGACATCCTCCCGTTCGTTAACTTAGGTACAGATGCTTTAGGCACCCCACTACATGCAGTCGAGTTGGTGACTGGTTATTCACATAGCTGTGCTCGCTTGGATAATGCCGCGATCAAGTGCTGGGGCTCGAACTCCTCCTGCCAGCTCGGCGTCGGGGATACCGTGCTGCGCGGCTCGCTGACCTCGGACATGGGCAACGCGCTTCCGGCGGTGGATTTAGGCGGGTTGTGATATTAAATAGTGGCGCTGCTTCAATGAGATTCACATCTTTGGCAGTTGCGCGCATAGGAAGCCCCGCAGATCAATAATGCATACAAAACAGTATTTTCTATGCCGTGCAATGACATGGCTGAGAGAAGTGCCGACCTACCCCAGTTAAACTCCCCCACGCATTGCACAGAATCGCTTTTCTTTTGATTCGCTGTGCGGGTGAGTAACTTGGAATTAATAACACTCTTGGGGGGGGATTATGACGTCACGTGTTGCGTTGTGTATGGTTTGTGCTGCCTCGGTTTTGACATTTTCTGCGGTGGCGTTGGCGGAGAGTACCGAGGCATTTCAAAACGAACTGGGATTTTCCTATGGGCATATGTCGGATGGCGATAATACATTTGATACCACGACGATCCAGTTCGATGTAGTGCATTTTCTCCAGCCGGTTACAGTTGCTAATCATCCGCTAGCGGAGGCTGCGTTTCTTGAGCGTGCGGCAAGTATCAGTTTTCTTTTGAATCAAGCTACTACGGACATATTTGATCGCACGATATATTCGGCTAAGCTCGATTATGCGTCGACAACCAGCCCATTAACATTAACAGCTGCATATACGGGCTATAAAGTTACATTCGATGATTCGGAGGGTGACATATCCACTAATGAGTATGGATTTAAAGTTGGCTCGTATGTTGGTGACGCAGGTCGTCTCCAAGCCGTATTTTCACAAGTAGATGTTGAGGATACTACGATCACCAGGTTCGGCATTGATGCCAAATTTGTGAATGAACTCGGCAATGATGCAGCTATTGCGATCAATGGCACGATTTTAAGCGCCGAGAGTGATAGCACAGATAGCTCAAGTAGCTGGCATGGATACAAGCTAGATGTTGACTACTACACCAGTCGGATGACTAATATCGGGTTCACTCGCGTGTGGGAGACCTCCGAAGATCAAGACGGATCCTATGACAGGTGGGCGCATAGCATTCGCATTAAACATTTTCTATCACCGCAGGCTTCAATTGCATTCGAGTACATGATTTCCGACGAGACGGATTCGGATTCTGCGACAGACGGTTTTAATGTGAAATTTTCAATGCGCATCTGATCTCAAGCGTGGGTTAGTCGCCATTCGCGACTAACCCTACTCATTCCATTTTTGTTTCCTGCGGTATCCACGCAACGACGATTTTGATATCGCATTTTTTCGCAGCGTTGCTTCAGCTATCCAGTAGTCCGCCGTGACAGTCAGAGCAAGATATTCCCTCCGCTGTTTACAGTATTAACTGCTACATTTTATTAACGAGTCTGACGAATCCCTTGAGCGCTAGGAGCGGCGATGACGATCTTGAAACAACTCGGTATTGCGGAGAGCAACGCGGGTGTTTGCTATGGGCTAGGCAAGTGGGGCGCCACCAAAGGCCGCTCTACGCTGGTGTCGCAAAATCCTGCGACCGCAGAGTCGCTGGCCGCAGTAGTTGCAGCAACGGCAGCCGACTACGAAAAAGTTATTACCGCAGCGCATGCGGCGTTTACGTCATGGCGGACAGTACCGGCACCTCGGCGCGGTGAAATCATTCGCCAGATCGGTGATGCGTTGCGGGAGCACAAAGAAGCGCTCGGCAGTCTGGTGTCACTGGAGATGGGCAAGATCAAGCAGGAAGGTTTGGGCGAAGTGCAGGAGATGATCGATATGGCCGACTTCGCGGCCGGTCAGGCGCGCATGTTGTACGGCAACACCATGCACTCCGAGCGCCCGCAACATCGCATGTATGAGCAGTGGCACCCGTTGGGTGTGGTGGGTGTCATTACAGCGTTCAATTTTCCGGTGGCGGTGTGGGCGTGGAATGCGTTTCTCGCGGCGATCTGCGGCAACACGGTGGTGTGGAAGCCGTCGTCGAAGGTGCCGTTATGTGCCATCGCAGTGATGCACATTTGCAATCGCGTGCTGGCGGCCAACCACTTGCCGGCGATCTTTACCTTGTTGATCAGCGACGACGTTGTGCTCAAAGATCGCCTGCTTGCCGATGTGCGTGTGCCGCTGATTTCGTTTACGGGGTCAAGTCGCGTCGGCCATGTAGTGGCCGAAACCGTGGCGCGGCGCCTCGGCCGCAGTTTGTTGGAATTGGGCGGAAACAATGCGGTCATCGTCGATCAAAGTGCTGATCTTGACTTGGCGGTGCCGGCCATCGTGTTCGGTGCCGTCGGCACAGCCGGACAACGCTGCACCAGCACGCGTCGCTTGATTGTGCACGCGCGAGTGCAAGACGAATTGTTACGTCGTTTGACGCACGCCTACGCACAAGTGCGCAGCGGCGATCCACTCAAACGCAACGTGTTGATGGGTCCGTTGATCGATGCACGTGCGGTTGAGAACTTTAAACACGCGGTGCAGCGCGCCGTGCAGTTGGGCGGAAAAATTCTCATCGGCGGCAAGGTGCGCGCCGGACGCGGCTATTTTGTGCAACCGACCATCATCGCCGCGCAACCGCTGTGGGACGTGGTGCAGCAGGAAACCTTTGCGCCGATTCTGTATGTGCTGCCGTTCAAAACCATCGACGCAGCGATTGCGATCAACAACGCCGTGCCGCAAGGGCTATCGTCATCGATCTTTACCAACGACTTGCGCCACGCGGAGCAGTTTCTGGCCGCCACTGGCAGCGACTGCGGCATTGCTAATGTCAATATTGGCACCTCGGGTGCCGAAATCGGCGGCGCATTCGGTGGCGAAAAAGACACCGGCGGCGGGCGTGAAGCCGGTTCGGATGCGTGGAAAGCCTACATGCGCCGCCAGACCAACACGATTAATTGGGGGCGCGAGTTGCCATTGGCGCAAGGGATTAAATTTCAGGTGGAGCGTTGATCCCCATGAATCCGGTGAGCATCGGCGTGATCTTGCTACTCGGCGCAACGCTGGCACATGCCCAGGAGTCCTGCGTCACGCCCGGGCGCTATTTTCATCCGGCGCTGCAACAGACCGTGCCGGTCGCCGAAACTTTGCGGCGCGTGTCGAAGCGCCGTGTCGTGCTATTGGGTGAGCACCATGACAATGCCGAGCATCATCGCTGGCAACTGCATACGGTCGCCGCACTGGCTGCAATACGGCCGAAGATCGCATTGGGTTTGGAAATGGTGCCGCGCCGCCTGCAGCCGGTGCTGGACCGGTGGTCGCAGGGCCAGCTCAGCGAGGATGAGTTTGTTAAGCAACTCGACTGGGATGCGATCTGGTCGTTCGATATTCAATATTATTTGCCGCTGTTTCATCTGGCGCGCATGCAACGCATTCCGCTGTACGCGCTGAACGTGGAACGCGAGTTATTCACGCGTGTAACCCGCGAGGGCTGGGATGCAATCCCACAAAATCTGCGCGAAGGCGTAACGACTCCGGCACCCGCGAGCAAAGAATACTTACGATTTCTTGCTGCGAGTTTCTTAGGTCATAATCCTCCCGATGCATCCAGTACCGGCACCACGGCCGCGCAAGACGGCGAAAAATTTTTACGCTTCGTGCAAGGCCAGTTATTGTGGGACCGCGCCATGGCCGACGGACTGGCAGAAGTGGCGCAAAGCGTAAATCCACCGTTGGTGATTGGCGTCATGGGCAGCGGCCACCTCGTGAATCGCTACGGCGTACCGGATCAATTGAAGCAATTGGCGGTGACCGATGTTGCCGTGCTCGTGCCGTGGGATGCGCACTTCGATTGCGCACAATTAAACAGAAATTTTGCCGATGGGGTATTCGGTCTTGACATAGAAGTCGAGCCTCCCCCGTAACGAGGATTTAATCGATGTATGTAGTAAGAAGCGTGTGCGTCTTGGTTACGGCGTTGGTAATGATAACTATGGGCGCCTGTACCAATACGGCGCCCAGCGACAGTGCGGTAGAGCAGCTCGGTGTGGAGTTTTTTTCGGCACTCAAGGCCAAAGATTTCGAGCGTGCACTGAATTATTACTCGCCGGATTTTTTTAATGGGCGGCCACGCGAAGAATGGAAGGCGCATTTGCAGGCGATCCAGCAGAAACTCGGCGATATGCAGAGTTTTTCACTCAGGCGTCAGCAAGTGGACGTGCGCTATACCGGGACGTTTTATATTTACGAATACAGCGTGGTGTATGCGAATGAAAAATCCTGGGAAACGGTCACATTCTTTATTCATGTCAGCGGCGATCAGCCTGTTAAAGTATTCGGACATCAGATCAAAGCAAAGGGAATTTGACGTATGAGTAACCCCCGTCGTTCGGTTATCACTATCGGTGTGTTTGCATTCTGCTGCACTGTTTGGTTAGGTGCCTGCCAAAGCACTGCGGTGAGTCCACATGCCCGTATGGGCATGAATGGTGGATTCGGTTACACCGAGGCACCGGAATACAAACCAGGCGATACACTCGATCCTCCGCACGTATTGGATTTGAGTGCGATTCAGCCACTCGATCAACTCATGCCCAAGCTGCTCGAAAAGCGTGTGATTTTTGTCGGCGAGACGCATGACCGGCTGGATCATCACCTTAACCAGCTTGACATTATTCGCCGCACCTATGAAAACAGCCGCGAACTGGCCATCGGCATGGAATTTTTTCAGCAGCCATTTCAACCCGCGCTAGATGACTACATCGCGGGCAAGATCGACGAAAAAGAATTCTTGCGCAAGTCGGAGTACTTTCAGCGCTGGCGCGTCGACTACCGCAATTACCGTCCGATCATCCGTTATGCGAAGGAGAACAGTATTCCGCTGCTGGCGCTGGATTTGTCGGAAGAGTTGCGCAACAAAATTTCGCACAACGACATGGGTAATCTGAGCCCGGCGGAGACGGCGCAACTTCCCAAAGAGATTGACCGTTCCAACAACGATTACCGCGATATGCTGCAAAGTATTTTTGCGATGCATCCCAATTCTGCCGATTTCGAGCGTTTTGTCGAAACGCAGTTGTCGCGCGACGAGGCGATGGCGCAAACCGCCGCCACCTATTTACAGCAGCACCCCAAGGCACGCATGGTGATTCTCGCTGGCGGTGGCCACATGGTTTACCGTTTCGGTATCCCCAGCCGCCTTACCCGCCGTATCGATGCGCCCAGTGCGGTAGTGTTGAACGACTCCATCAAACAATATGACAATCAAGTCGCGGATTATATGTTGTTACCTGCGCCCCTGAGCTTGCCCAAGGAAGTGCGCATGGGCGTGGTTCTTGACACTAGCAAATTCGGCCAGCTGAGCATCAACGGATTTGCCGACAATAGTCCGGCGATTACCGCCGGGCTCAAAAAAGGCGACCGGCTGTTAAGCATCGATGGCCAACCGCTGGCACAGATGGCCGACCTCAAGATCGCGTTGCTGGACAAAAATATCGGCGACAAGGTGCAGATTAAAGTGCAGCGCGCCGGTTGGTTCGGTGCGCTGAAAGAGTTGGGTTTTGAGGTGTCGTTGTATTAAAGCAGCGGGGCGCTATCAAGTAGCGCCTCTACGAGATTCCGCAGTAGCTTAGTTTGCTGCGGAGTGTCCCATCGGCTGATTGGTCGATGCGGGCGGTGGTTCGGGCAGCGAAATATTAAGTTCCAGAATCTCGCAATTACCTTCGCGCTGTAAATGCACCTGCACCTGCTCCACATCAATCGACACGTACTTCGCCACGACTTCCAAAATTTCGCGTTTGAGTGCCGGTAAATAATCCGGGCCACTGCGGTCGACGCGCTCCCGCGCCAGAATGATCTGCAAGCGTTCCTTGGCAACGACCGCCGATTTTTTGCGTTTGCTCAAGAAATAGTCGAGAAGGTTCATGGTTCAGGTTCCAAACAGGCGTCGTAGGAAGTTTTTTCTCTCTGGTTCAAGGAAACGCATTGGGCGGGATTCGCCGAGGAAGCGCGCAACCACGTCGTCATACGCTTGCCCGCTGGGGCTTTGATCAAAATGAATCACCGGTACACCCGAGTTGGAAGCCTGTAACACGACTTCGGATTCCGGAATGACGCCGATGAGTGGAATGCCTAGCAAATCCTGCACATCTTTCAGGCTCAGCATTTCACCGGCTTCAACGCGGCGCGGCGAGTAGCGCGTGACCAATAGATGTTCCTTGATTGGCGTGCTGCCGGTTTCTGCGCGCTTCGAGCGTGCTTGCAAAATACCCAGGATGCGATCCGAGTCGCGCACCGACGAGACTTCCGGGTTGGTCACGATGAAGGCTTCGTCGGCAAAATACAGCGCCATCAACGCGCCTTGTTCGATGCCTGCCGGTGAGTCGCACACGATGTAATCGAAGCTGTCGCGTAATTCGTCAAGAACGCGCCCCACGCCTTCTTTGCTGAGTGCTTCCTTGTCGCGGGTTTGCGACGCCGGAAGTATGAAAAGATTGTCGCAGTGCTTGTCGCGGATCAACGCCTGCTTGAGCAGGGCTTCGTTTTGGATGACGTTGACAAAGTCGTAAACGACGCGCCGTTCACAGCCCATCACGAGATCCAGATTTCTGAGCCCAACATCGAAGTCGATTACTGCGGTTTTGAAGCCACGTTTTGCAAGACCGGTGGAGACGCTGGCGCTGGTGGTGGTTTTGCCAACGCCGCCTTTACCGGAGGTGACGACGATGATTGTTGCCAAGGGCGAAACCCTCCTCTTTGATACACGATGTTGATGTGGATATTACACTAATCGAGCGGTGCCACAATCAGTTGTTCGCCGTCGAGAAACACCTGTACTGCCTTGCCCCGCAGCTCTTTCGGCGGGCCGTCGTCGAACACCCGATAGTTGCCTGCAATGGCGACTAACTCGGCTTCGAATTGATGGCAAAAAATCCGTGCTTGAGTGTCGCCGGAAACCCCTGCCAGTGCTCGGCCACGAAGTGGTGCATAAACATGGATATTGCCTTCCGCGATAATCTCTGCGCCTGCGTTGACCGCAGCAAGTACGATCAGGTCGCTGTTGCGTGCCATCACACGCTGGCCGGAGCGAATCGCTTGTTGAACAATTTTGGTGTTGCTGGCTGGCGTCGCGCGGTCGTCAGGCGCAGCTTGGGTTTGTGATACTGCTTCAGTATCTGCCGAAACAATGGGGTCTGGTTGTGACGAAATCAGCGGTGTAATCGCAGGCGGCTCTTTCATCGCGCGCCCCTTCAACACCGCAAGCCCGGCAGCCATCGCGGCCTCGTATTGTAAGGCTGAGCCGTTTTGTACGCCCACCGGAAATAAATGCCGCGCGCGCAACAACACCACGAAGCGGTGGAAATCCAGCGCTGCTGGAATGTCACGTACTGACTCCAGGTCGACAACAATGGGTGCGTTTACGAAGAATTGCGGGCTTTTAGAGAGGCGTTTGACGAGCTGGCTTTCTATCACATCCAGTTCGTTGGAGTGAATGCGTAACACCGAGAGTGTGAAGACCGAACCCCTCAATTCAATCGCGGATTCATGCGCGTGAGGTTCGGCAGGAAACAAATCCTGCGTGTCCTTGGTATCTGATCGCGGCATGCTGATCATTCCTGTTCAAGTGAATGATGCGGTTGTATGAGGCCCCCCTAACACGCGAGACATTCTACGGAGTAGATTCGTGACACTCAACGCATTTGTTGCGTGGTATTACACGTCGCTCCACATGCGTACCAGGTTGACATAGCTACGATTGACCTGCGCAGTTTCAACTGCATCGGGTGCCGTATGCATGAGTTGTTCGCGCGCGAGGTGCAGTTCGTAGAGTAATTCACGCTGTGCAGGGTCGCGCACCGCGCTTTGTAGCCAGGTCACTGCGACCATGCGTTCGCCGCGCGTGACCGGGGTGACCTGGTGCAAGCTGGAGGCGGGATACAGGATGGCGTCACCTGCGGGCAGCTTTACCAATTGCAATCCAAATGGCGTATGCACGGCCAGTTCGCCGCCGTCGTAGTCGCTGGTGTGGCTTAGAAACAGCGTAATAGCCACATCGCAGCGATAGGGCATGCCGTCGACGCCCATGATCGGATCGTCGACATGCTCACCGTAGGTCATGCCCGGCGTGTAACGCGCATAGTAGGGTGCGGCGACACGTAATGGCAGCGCCGCCGCGCGATAGACCGGATGGCGTACCAGAGAATTCATCACGACATCGTTCAAACTGTCGAGCTCCATTGCATCGCGCGCGACTTCCAGATTATTTTTAACGCGCGACGCAGCGTTGCCCGCAGAAAGTTTGCCATCGACAAAAGGTGCGCCGCTCAGAATCTTACAGACACGTTGTAGTTGTGTAGGGTTGAGCACGCCGGGTATTGCGATCATCATTTTCAGTCGTCTCGATACATTTTGCGCGTGGTGAGCATCTATTATTCCTGATCATTGTGCCAGATGGATTAGCGCGATTTACTTGCGAGCGCTTAAAAACTAGGCTTTTTTGGCATATGGGCACGCATTGAATCCCGCCGTGTCGGTTTGCATTTAGCAGAGAATTCATGCTCGCAAAGACACAATCTGTTTTATCGCTGGCAAAATTGCGCGCTTGCCAAGTAAAAAATATTCTCAAATTGAGTGCAAACTACTAGCGCAATTGACAAAACTATTGAAAAATACGCCCCGGCTTGGAACGGGTTTAATTCCAGACACTCCCTGTCTCGAACAAGTTATCCAAGAAATAAACGTAATAAACGGAGGATCTATGAAGCGTTATATCGCCACCGCAGTGATGGCAGTTGTTTTGACAACCGGCTTGACCGGTTGCGGCATGAAAGAGCGTGATGAGTTGCGCGATAAAGTTGCAACGATGGAGCAAGATGCGTCCAAGATGAAGAACGAATCAGCTTCGAAAGATGCGACCATTGCTGATCTGCGTTCGCAGCTTGAAGCTGCTAACAAGAATGCACGCGCTGCTCAAGACAAGGTTGCTCAGATGGAAGCCGACGCTGCTAAGGCCAAGGAAGCCATGATGAAGAAGCCTGCTGCTCCTGCTAAGGGTGCTGCTCCGGCCAAAGCGATGGCTGCTCCTCACGCCAAGCCGACTCCGGCACCGATGAAGAAGTAATTTATCGGGCTTCAGCTGCGAACATTACTTCGGTAACGTTTGTGTGAAGTTTGAAGAGTTAAAGAAGCGCGCTCTTAAGGCGCGTTTCTTTTTTATGGGGTTGAATTGATGGCTTCGACACCATCCATAAATGGTTGCAGTGCGCGCGGCACGGTGATCGTCCCATTGGTCTGCTGATAGTTTTCCATGATCGCCACCAGCGTACGGCCGACGGCCAAACCCGAGCCATTTAGGGTGTGCACTAATTCCGGTTTGCCGGTTGCGGGATTGCGCCAGCGTGCCGACATGCGGCGTGCCTGAAAATCTTCGAAATTGCTGCACGACGAAATCTCCCGGTATTTTTGCTGCCCCGGCAACCATACTTCTAAGTCGTAAGTTTTCGCCGCCGAGAAACCCATGTCGCCGCTGCACAGCGCCATCACGCGGTAGGGCAG
>JACQEQ010000402.1 GCA_016200445.1 Gammaproteobacteria bacterium
TTCCGACTGACCAACGCTTTGCGTTTTGCTTCACCCATCGGGTGAGTCCTCCCTCGCCCTAAATAACGTTGTAAACCCAAGCGCCGCCTACGGTTAGCTTAGCAGAGCAAGTTTCAACTGCCGTTTTTAGGATCAATCGCACACAGCCGAAATCCATGCCACTTTCGATACTCATCGTACGCAGCGTAGAAGCCGTCGGCGACAATCCGGTTCACGTCGATCAATGCGGTATGCGAAAGTTGTTTTCGACTCTGAAAGAAAGCGGATTTAGTCACGACCTGGACCGCATGGCACCGCCCTGCAGTCGCTTTGAAGAACTGATCCAGCTCCACCTGCGCGGCGCTTTTGCGCAGATTCAAAAGATACAGGATTAACGTTGAGAAACTCAGTTTGCGATGACGAGTGAAGCTGTGCGGGGAAAGTCGATGTTTACACTTAAAAGCGTCATCTCCAATAGCGCTATTGATTGCCGTATAAATGTTTTGAAATAACCTGCGTCAGCTTCATGTCCGAGCTCCTCTCAATGCGGTTTTTAGATGGGCGTGCCATGCGTGATATTTTAACAGTTTCAAATAGTTAACGCTTAACTTACTGACATTGGGTAGCGTCTATTTTTCTCTCTCTTTAGTATGTGCAATGGAGGGTGCCCCACAGGGGCGGGGTGGTCGCAGTTGCTGTTGTATTTGCAGTTTCACGCAGCACGCTGACACCAACCCAACCACTCCGTCCGCTACGCGTCCACCCCTCCTCGAAAATGAGGAGGGGAGAGGTGGTTGCTGTTGCAGTTTCATCCAGCTAACTTGCTCCCAAGTCCATGACCCAAAGTTAAATTTAGCGGAATCTTATATATTCAGGGGTTACGCTATGTCGTCTGAAACTTCTGAAAAGAAGCTTGCTATTTGTCCTTTCAAAGTAGGGGATCGAGTTCGTTTTTCTCCCAGTTCACGTACTCGTGGCCACTATCAGAACATCGAAGGGCTCGGAATTAAAATCGGAGAAGAAGCAATAATCCTTTCGGTTAAAGAAGGTGGATATCTGGTGTTGAGTAACGGGTGCGAAGGTTGGTCTTGGAATGAGTTTGTTCGTGCGTGATACGACGGGTGCGTAAGAAGATATCAACACCTGCCACAGTTGTTCTGTCCGCACCCATGATTTCTTTTCTTGGAGGCGAGTGTTCACTCGCATCAGTTCCAGAACCGACCTGTGCTGGCAATTTGCCAGCCGCGTTGCGCTACTCTAAGGTAATAGCCGATGTAGCTTTCCTATGCTTACCTGTTATTTGGAGGACACGCCCATGACCACAACACCCGTCCACGACCTCGCACCCAAACAAGCTTACGAGCTATTACAAAAAAATCCGCGCGCGGTGTTGATCGATGTGCGTTCATCAATGGAATTTTTATTTGTCGGTCATCCAAAAGGCGCGATCCATGTGCCTTGGATCGACGAGCCGGACTGGAAAATCAATCCGCATTTCGCGTCGCAAGTGCGTCAGGTCATGTTGGGCGGGATCAGCGCGCACGAGGGTCAAAGTAGTGCGCCGGTGGTGTTGATCTGCCGCAGCGGCAAGCGCTCGCTCGAAGCCGGTGAATTACTGATCAAGGAAGGTTTTGCAGACATCTACCACATAACGGAAGGCTTCGAGGGCGAGCTCGACGAGACGCATCATCGCAGTACGCAGGGCGGGTGGCGATTTCACGGTTTACCGTGGGAGCAGTGCTGATTTGAATTTCCAATCCCTGGTGGCTCACGGCCTGGCGTAACGTGGCGCACGCGTTGGGTTGGCTGGTGCGTCGTGCTAAGCTTGCGCGCCTATTTTTCATGATGGTAGAGACATGAGTCGCAGCACACGCATCGCCCAATTCACGCAGGCTTTACAACAACGCATTCTGATTTTGGACGGGGCCATGGGCACCATGATCCAAGGCTATAACCTGCAGGAGGCGGATTATCGCGGCGTGCGTTTTAAAGATCATCCCTGCGATGTGAAAGGTAACAACGATTTGCTGGTGCTTAGCCAGCCGCACATCATCCGCGAAATTCACACACAATACCTCGACGCCGGCGCGGACATTCTCGAAACCAACAGCTTCAACTCCACCACGATTTCGATGGCGGATTATCAGATGGAGCCGTTGGCGTATGAGTTGAATGCCGCAGCAGCGCGGGTCGCGCGCGAAGCGGCGGATGCGGCCACCGCAAAGACGCCGCAGCAGCCGCGTTTCGTCGCCGGAGTGCTCGGGCCGACCAATCGCACCTGTTCGATCTCGCCGGATGTCAACAATCCCAGTTTCCGCAATATCACCTTCGATCAACTGGCGACCGCCTATGTCGAAGCGACGCGCGGATTGGTCGATGGCGGCGCCGATTTTATTTTGATCGAAACCATCTTCGACACACTCAATGCCAAGGCGGCAGTGTACGCGGTCAAGACATTTTTCGAACAAAGCGGTGTCGAGTTGCCGGTGATGATTTCCGGCACTATCACCGACACGTCGGGCCGCACCTTGACAGGTCAAACCGTGGAGGCGTTTTACAACTCATTACGCCACGCCGACGCGATATCGTTCTGGCTGAACTGCGCGTTAGGCGCGAAGGATCTGCGCCAATATGTCGATGAGCTGAGCCGCATCGCGAATTGCCATATCAGTTCGCATCCCAATGCCGGGTTGCCGAACGCGTTCGGCGGTTACGACGAAACGCCGCAGATGCTGGCGGAGCAGATCGGCGAGTGGGCGCGCAGCGGATTGTTGAATATCGTCGGCGGTTGCTGCGGCACCGGGCCAGATCACATTCGCGCGATTGCGGATGCAGTCCGTAATGTTACGCCGCGTAGAATTCCCGTGATCGAGCCGCAGTGCCGGTTAAGTGGCTATGAGCCGTTCAATATTTCCGGCGAGAGTTTATTTGTCAACGTTGGCGAGCGGACCAACGTCACCGGTTCGGCGGCTTTCAAAAAGCTGGTGCTCAACGGTGAATACGACAAGGCGTTGAATGTCGCGCGCCAGCAGGTCGAAAGCGGGGCACAGATCATCGATATCAACATGGACGAGGCCATGCTCGACGGCGAGCAGGCGATGGTCACTTTCCTGAATCTGATTTCCTCCGAGCCCGATATCGCGCGGGTGCCGGTAATGATCGACTCGTCCAAGTGGTCGATTATCGAAGCCGGTCTGAAGTGTATTCAGGGCAAGGGTGTCGTGAATTCGATTTCGCTCAAAGAGGGCGAGGCGCAGTTCCTCGAGCACGCCAAGAAGATTCGTAAATACGGTGCCGCGACGGTGGTGATGGCCTTCGACGAGCAAGGCCAGGCCGACACGCAAGCGCGCAAGGTCGACATTTGCACGCGTAGCTACAAATTCCTGATCGAGAAAGCCGGGTTCGCGCCGGAAGATATTATTTTCGATCCAAATATTTTCGCGATCGCAACCGGCATCGAAGAGCACAACAATTACGCCGTGGACTTCGTCAACGCCACGCGCACTATTAAAAGCACCTTGCCGTACGCGCTGATCAGCGGTGGCGTCAGCAACGTGTCGTTCTCGTTTCGCGGCAACAACCCGGTGCGCGAGGCGATTCACTCAGTATTTTTGTACCACGCTATCAAGGCCGGTATGAGCATGGGTATCGTCAATGCAGGCCAATTGGCCTTGTACGATGATTTGCCTGCGGAGTTGCGTGAGCGCGTCGAGGACGTGGTTCTCAATCGCCGTGCCGATGCAACCGAACGCTTGTTGGCCATTGCCGATCGATATAAAGGCGACGGCACCACGGCTGCGAAAGTCGAAGACCTGGCGTGGCGCGATTGGCCCGTGACCAAGCGTCTCGAGCACGCCCTGGTGCACGGTATTGACGCTTATGTAGTTGAAGACACCGAAGCAGCACGCTTGACCGTTGTTCGACCGATTCAGGTCATCGAAGGTCCGTTGATGGACGGCATGAACGTGGTCGGCGATTTGTTTGGCGCTGGCAAAATGTTTTTACCGCAGGTGGTGAAGTCGGCGCGTGTGATGAAGAAAGCGGTCGCGCATTTATTGCCGTACATCGAGGCGGAGAAGCACGCCGATGCGCGCGCGGCGGGCAAGATCCTGATGGCGACCGTCAAGGGCGATGTGCATGACATCGGCAAGAACATTGTCGGCGTGGTGTTGCAGTGTAATAACTTCGAGGTGATTGACCTGGGCGTGATGGTGCCGGCGCAAAAAATTCTCGATGCGGCGCGCGAGCATAACGTTGACATTATTGGTCTGTCCGGTTTGATCACGCCGTCTCTGGAAGAAATGGCGCATCTTGCCAAGGAGATGCAGCGGCAGGGTTTCACGTTGCCGCTGTTGATCGGCGGTGCCACCACCTCGCGCGCGCACACGGCGGTGAAGATCGCGCCGAACTACCCGCATCCCGTGATCTATGTAAAAGATGCTTCGCGCGCGGTCGGTGTTGCACAGAATTTAATCGGCACCACGCGCGCCGAGTTTGCGGCGCGTATCCAGGCGGAATACGACGAGGTGCGCGAGCAGTATCTGGGGCGCGAAAAACAAACACAATGGCTGACGCTTGCTCAGGCGCGGGCCAATAAAGTCAAGATCGACTGGCAGAGCTTCGTTCCGGCCAAGCCGCGTAAGCTTGGCATTCAGGTGTTCGACGATATACCGCTCAGTGAAATTCAGCGCTATATCGATTGGACGCCTTTCTTTCAGGCGTGGGAATTGCGCGGCAGCTATCCGAAAATCTTGCAGGACGCTGCGCAGGGTACCGAAGCACGCAAATTATTCGATGACGCGCAAGCGATGTTGCAGCAGATCATCACCGAGCGCTGGTTAAGTGCGCGCGCGGTGATTGGTTTGTTCGCGGCCAGCCGCATCGGCGACGATGATGTCGAAGTTTACGCCGACGACACACGCAAAAAAGTCACGACCACGTTCCATTTTCTGCGTCAGCAACAGCCTAAGCCGGATGCAAAACCGAACCTGTGTCTGGCGGATTTCATCGCACCCAAGGATAGTGGCGTTGCCGATTATTTCGGCGGATTTGCAGTGACCGCCGGCATCGGTATCGATGAGCACGTCGCTCGGTTTGAAAAAAATCACGACGACTACAGTGCCATCATGCTCAAGGCGTTGGCGGACCGTTTGGCGGAAGCCCTCGCCGAATTGTTGCACGAAACGGTGCGTAAAGAATTGTGGGGCTACGCGTCAAACGAACAACTCAGCAATGCCGAGCTGGTCGACGAAAAATATCACGGTATCCGCCCGGCACCTGGCTACCCGGCGTGTCCTGAACATACTGAAAAAGGCTTGTTGTGGGAGTTACTCAAAGCAAATGACAACACCGGAATCTGGCTGACCGATGCCTACGCGATGGTGCCCACGGCAGCGGTGAGCGGGTTCTATTTCGCTCATCCAGAAGCCAAGTATTTTGCGGTCGGCAAAATCAATACGGATCAGGTTGCGGATTACGCACGCCGCAAAGGCTGGAAACTTGCGGATGCAGAACATTGGCTGGCGCCAAACCTTGGCTATTCCCGCAGTCAATAGTTATGCGCCGCCGCTAGCGCACCAACAAAAAATTTATCTGAAGATAAATAGCCGTATAGGTAGTGCAAAGGGTTTTATTTGCCAATACGGTGCGTTGAGTTATATTCGGTTTTCGCTGTGATTCCGCTTGGTTTTTCATATGTGGTAACGCGGTGCTTTGAGTGCAACCAGTCTTAATGTATGACTTAGGAGGAATGTAATGAAATCAGTAATGTCGAAAATTGTGGTGGCGATGGTGTCTTTGGGGTTGCTGGCGGGCTTGTCGACCGCTGTAGTTGCAGCCGAGAAGTTGTCGGCGCCCATCCTTCCGAAGCGGACTCACAATATGGTGATTCAGTTGAGTGAAGACAATGAAAAAGTCGCAAACCTGGCATTGAATAATGCAGTTAACGTGCAGAAAGAAATCGGCATGGACGACATCAATATTGAAGTTGTGGCCTATGGCCCCGGTTTGAAAATGCTGGTCAAAGACAGCCCGGTTGCACAGCGCATTAAAGATCTCTCTGTGCAAAATATTAGCTTTGCTGCTTGTGGTAACACAGCTAAGAAATGGGAAAAAGATACAGGCGTTAAAGTTGAGTTGACCGAAGGCGCGCATATGGTGCCCGCCGGTATCGTGCGTATTCTTGAGTTGCAAGAACACGGCTACGGCTATATTCGTCCGTAGGTTTGAATACTGCACCCGCTGCATACATACAGCGGGTGCAGCTTTGATGGGGGTAGGGGCGCAGCGAGCGCTCACATAAGAATTTATTCCCACGGATATCTTTGAATCACTTGATTGGGATGGGGTGACGCGGCGAATTGCTTGTCGCGTTCATGTTACTCATGTGCGGCAAAAACATTGCATCTCGCATAACTTACAAGTTCAAGGAGAAGGGGTATGAAAATGTCACATCATGTACGGACTGCTTTATTTGCAATGGCGCTTATTCCGGCGGCGTTAAACCAAACTGTATTAGCGGCGGCAGTCGAGCCCGGCGACGGCGGCGATGCGGATTACCGCACGTTTTATTCCGATGGCAAAGTCGACCTCGGCAAGATCGGCGATTCGTATACGGCAGACTTGGTCATGTATCTGGCCGGAAACCAATTCATGGTAGTGGAGGATCTGATGAAGGGATTCTTGAAGAAAAATCCCAACGTCAAAGCGGCGTTCGTAGAAACTATACCGCCGGGTCAAATTCTGTCTGAACAGCTACTCGTGCAAGGTGAAATTAACGGCAAGAAAATTGCGATGAATCCCGATGTATACGCAAGTGTCGATGTGGGGCACCTCAAAAAATTGAAGAGTGCCGGCAAGATGGATCAGTACCTAACCTACACCCATAACAAGTTGGAGTTGATGGTCGCAGCGGGCAACCCCAAGGGAATCAAAGGTGCCGATGATCTGAAGCGCGACGATATCGTACAGTCTCATCCCAATCCTCTGACCGAGGGAATTTTCAAATTCTATGGTTCAGAAATGTTGAAAGATCTCGGCATTCACGACAAAGTCACCGGCGGTAAAGAGTGCAAAGGCTGCTGGGCGGTTGCGAACAAGACTTGGTTCACTGAGCGTCATCATCGCGAAACGCCGGAACGTATCGAGAAAGGCGAGGCCGATGTCGGTATCGTCTGGGCCACTGAGGTGGCGCATGCCAAGGCTACCGGCCGCAAGGTCGACGGTGTTGCTATTAATGCGCCATTGAATAAACAAGACAAAGCGGGCTATGTGGTGGGTGCGTATAAAGACGGTCGCAATGCGAAAAATGCAGCGGCATTTCTCGCGTATTTGTCGACAGACGAGGCGCAGAATATTTACGCGAAATACGGTTTTGCTAAGGCGTCTGCCGACGACTTGAAGGTAAAAGCCATCCCCGACGCCAAGTAATCGGGTATAATCCTGCCCGCCACTCTTGGCGGGATCGAAACCGCCGCCCATTGGGCGGCGGTTTTTTTTAGCAAATTCGTTTTCAATTTCAATTTTACGAGCTGTGAATCCATGCGCATCGACGACAAACTCCGCAACATCGCCATTATCGCTCACGTTGACCACGGCAAGACCACGCTGGTTGACCAATTGCTGCAGCAGTCCGGCACGCTCAACAAACAGAAAAAAGTCGTTGAGCGCGTGATGGACTCCAACGATCTGGAAAAAGAGCGTGGTATTACCATTTTGGCCAAGAACACGGCCGTGCAGTGGCGCGACTACCGCATCAATATTGTCGACACCCCCGGGCACGCCGACTTTGGCGGCGAAGTGGAGCGGGTGTTGTCGATGGTCGATTGCGTGTTGTTATTGGTCGATGCGGTTGACGGACCGATGCCGCAAACGCGCTTTGTTACGCAAAAAGCTTTTGCGATGGGTTTGAATCCAATTGTTGTCATTAATAAAGTAGACCGCCCCGGCGCACGCCCCGACTGGGTTCTGGACCAAACCTTCGACTTGTTCGACCGTCTCGGGGCGAACGATAAACAACTGGATTTCCCGGTCGTTTATGCGTCCGCTTTGCGCGGTTACGCGGGTTTAACGTCGGACGTCACCGAAGGCAACATGGATCCGTTGTTCCAGACCATTATCGACAAGGTCAGCCCGCCCCAAGTGGACCTGGACGGCCCGTTCCAGATGCAGATCATCACGCTGGATTACAGCAGTTACCTGGGCGTGATCGGCATTGGGCGTATCAAGCGTGGCCGTGTCAAGACCAACACGCAGATCACCGTGATCGACGCGCAAGGCGCCAAACGTAATGGACGCATTTTGTCGGTGTTCGGATTTCTTGGGTTAGATCGCACTGAGGTTCCTGAGGCCTACGCCGGCGACATTGTTGCGGTGACAGGTATCGACCGTTTAAATATTTCGGACACCTTGTGCGACCCGGCGACAGTTGAAGCGCTGCCGCCGTTGGCGGTGGATGAACCGACCGTCACCATGACGTTCCAGGTCAATGATTCGCCGTTCGTCGGCAAAGACGGCAAATATGTCACATCACGCCACTTGCGCGAACGTCTCGAACGCGAGCTCATGGTGAACGTCGCGTTGCGTGTGGAAGATACTTCGGAGGCGGAAAAATTCCGCGTGTCCGGCCGCGGCGAGCTGCATTTGAGCGTGTTGATCGAAAACATGCGCCGCGAAGGCTACGAGCTGGGCGTGTCGCGCCCGGAAGTTATCGTGAAAGAAATCGATGGCGTGAAAATGGAGCCGTACGAACAGCTGACCGCTGACGTAGAAGAGCAGCACCAGGGTTCGGTGATGGAAAAGCTCGGCACGCGCGGTGGCGACCTGCAAAACATGATGCCCGATGGCCGTGGCCGCGTGCGTTTGGATTATAAAATTCCAGCGCGCGGTTTAATCGGCTTTCGCACCGAATTTTTAACGGCAACCTCCGGCACCGGCCTGCTGTACTCCACCTTCGATCGCTACGATGTATTGAAGCGCGGCCAATTCGGCAAGCGCGTCAACGGTGTGTTGATCTCCAACGACAACGGCAAATGCGTGGGTTACGCGTTGTTCAGCTTGCAAGAGCGCGGACGCCTGTTCGTGGGGCCGGGCGACGAAGTATACGAAGGCATGGTGATCGGTATTCACTCGCGCGACAACGATCTGGTGGTGAACCCGCTCAAGGAGAAGAAGCTCACTAACATGCGCGCCTCCGGTTCAGATGAAAATATCCTGCTGACGCCCCCGATTCGCATGAGTCTGGAACAGTCGCTAGAGTTCATCAACGACGACGAGTTGGTTGAAGTCACGCCGAACTTCACGCGCGTGCGTAAAAAGCAGCTCGATGAAAATGCACGTAAGCGGACTTCGCGCAGCAACGATTGATTCCAGCGCCACGTTCTTGTGTTAGAGTTTTTTACTCGACCAGGCCAAGCTTTGCGGAGGAATTATGATTGGCAAAAAGAACGTGGTATTCGGATTTCTGATGTTGGTGGTGACTGCGGCCTTGGGACCGTACATGGTGGTGAAATACGTACCGGGTGTGGATGAAGCGCGCACGGTAAAGCAGGAAAAAGTCGGACGTCTGCAACAACTGCAAGAAAACAACTTTGAAGAAGATCTGCAAGCCTTGCCGACCGATGCGGTTGCCAAGGCCAACACCGCCGGTATTCTTGCGCTAAATTTACTTTACAACGCGCAGGCGCCTATCGATGCTATCAAGTCCGGTCCGCATGCCCACGGCAATTTGGAAGCGCTGCTGAATATTGCCGCTGGGATCGCGTTGTGTTTTATCGCCGTGGCGCCGTTGTTCAAACAAATCATCAGCTGGTTGTTTATACTTGGCGCCTTGTTGCACTCGGGGGTCTTGTACTTGGTGGTTGCGCTCGATCAATATTGGGTATTGCCAGTGATGAAGCTGGGAATTGGGCCGGTGCTGGTGTTGGCCGCGTTGCTAAGTATCGGTGTGGCAGCGTTCATCGGTTTTAAAGGCGAGCCGGTAAAAGACTAAACACACAGCACTCATGCGCACTCTCTATCCACTCATCAAGCCCTACGTCGTCCACAGCCTAGCGGTTGATCCGCAACATGTATTGCATGTAGAAGAATGCGGCAATCCGCAGGGCGTGCCGGTGGTTTTTGTCCACGGCGGACCAGGTGCCGGGTGTGAACCGCAACATCGCAGTTTCTTTGACCCCAATGTGTATCGCATCGTGTTGTTCGATCAGCGCGGCTGCGGCAAATCCAAACCGCATGCCGAGCTCGACGGCAACACCACGCAGGCGTTGGTTGCAGATATGGAACACATCCGCACCATTCTCGGTATCCAACGCTGGGTGGTGTTCGGTGGGTCCTGGGGTTCGACCTTGGCATTGGTCTACGCACAAACCCATCCGGCTCGCGTGTTGGGCTTAATCCTGCGTGGTATCTTTCTGTGCCGCCCCTGGGAAATTAAATGGTTCTACCAGGAAGGTGCTAATCGTCTGTATCCCGATTATTGGGAAGATTTCCTGGTGCCGATTCCGCCCGAAGAGCGTCATGACTTAGTGCAGGCTTACTACCGCCGCCTCACCGGCAAAGACGAAATCGCGCGTATGTCGGCTGCCAAAGCCTGGTCGGTGTGGGAAGGGCGCTGTGCCACGCTCCACGCGAATAAAAATGTCGTGGAGCATTTTGCCAATCCCTACACCGCGTTAAGTTTGGCGCGCATCGAATGCCACTATTTTGTGAATGATAGCTTCCTTGATCCGGACCAAATCTTACGCGACACCCCGCGTTTGAAAGACATTCCCGGCGTTATCGTGCACGGCCGTTACGACGCGGTGTGCCCGCTGGCCAACGCGTGGGAATTACACAAAGCGTGGCCGCAATCCGAGTTGCGCATCATTTCCGCAGCCGGACATTCCGCATTCGAGCCCGGCATTACCGACGCGTTGGTGCAAGCCGCCGACAGCATGGGCGCGCGCTTTAAATGATCGCGTTACTGCAGCGCGTCAGCACTGCACGTGTCGAAGTAAAAAAATCAACAGTTGGCGCCATTGAGCGCGGAGTATTAGCGCTGATCGGTGTCGAGCGTGGCGATAACGTCGCGACAGCCGACCGGTTATTGGAACGCATGCTGGGCTACCGTATGTTTGCAGATGCCCAA
>JACQEQ010000403.1 GCA_016200445.1 Gammaproteobacteria bacterium
CCAGCGCCTCGCTGACCTCGCACAGGCAGAATTGGATCTGGCGCGCGTTGATGCCCTCCGCCGCAACTCGATTGTGTACGCGAAATCCAGCGGGCGCGTTTTTTCCATCGACCGCCCGATGGGTCAGTACGTCAAGAGTGGTGAGCGGGTGGCCGTCTTGAGCACTGACGCGTTACCGGTGATCGTTGCGATGTTCGATCCTAAAGACGCAGCGCAATTGCGGCCGGGCGCGGCAGCGACGGTGTACACGAACGCTGGCGGCCAGACCATTGCGGCGCACGTTGCTGAAATTGGCCATACGCGCATCTCGCACGGCCATCCATTCGCGTCACTGATCGAGTCACAGTTGGTTGATATTCCCGTGGAGTTTGAGCTTACGTCGGTTCCCACCGCGTACTTCCCGGGAATGCCAGTGGACGTCAAAGTAGATATTGGGCGGCTGTCGTCCATGCTTCGCACTGCGGCGGCCGCCTCCGGACAATGACCATGACGGCGCCGCCGCTCTATGATCGCGCGAAAGACTCACTCGTGCCCATGCTGTTCTGGCTCTTCGTTGCGGGCGCGATATTAATCTCGCTGCCGCGCTACGCGTGGGACTATAAGTCGCACGCCATCGTTGCATTGGGCTTAATCGGCATCTGGCGGTATTCCTGGTATTTAATCAACCAGCTGCGTGGCACTTATTTTGAGCGCATTCATTTTCCGGCGCTGCGCCGCGAAATGGAGAAAATCCGAGCATCTCACCCACAGCGGCTGTATGTCATGGTGATGTCGTATCGCGAAGACCCTGACATCAGTGCGCGCGTGTTTCGCGCGTTAACGCAGGAGCTATTGAGGCTCCCTTCGCAATCGATGATCGTGGTAAGCGTGGGGGCGGAAGCGGAAGCAGTGCGTATTCGATCGGTTGTGAACATGGTCGCCGGTAGCGAACGTCTCACCCTGCACTTCCTGCAACAGAGTCAAGGTAAGCGCATCGCGATGGGTCACGCGTTACGCCGGATTGCGCGCGACTTCAATGATCCCGCAACGTGGAATCCAGCTGCGGAACGCGATCTGGTGGTCTTCATGGATGGCGACTCGCTCATTACACCAGGCGCAGTTCGGCGCACCGCCGGGTTTTTCCGGCTTAATGCGCGGTTAGGCGGGCTCACCACCAATGAAGATGCCGAAGTACTCAACGGTTCGCTACTCGCGACTGAGTGGTACAAGCTGCGCTTTGCGCGGCGGCACGCGATGATGAAGTCGCACGCGCTGTCGGGCAAAGTACTGACGCTGACCGGGCGATTCTCGGTATTTCGCGCGCCCTTGGTGTTGTCGGAAAATTTCATCCGCGGGGTCGAGGCCGACCACCTGAATCACTGGCTGTTTGGTAAATTCCGCTTTCTGATGGGCGATGATAAGAGCACCTGGTTTCATCTGCTGAGTGACGGGTGGAACATGCTCTATGTTCCAGATGTTATGGTGTACTCGCTCGAAAGCCGGACGAATTCGTTTTTTAAATTGACCATTCCGCTCATCTTTCGTTGGAACGGCAACATGCTGCGTAACAACGCACGCGCGCTCGCGCTGGGACCCGCACGCACGGGGCGCTTTATCTGGCTCGCGATTCTCGACCAGCGCATTTCAATGTGGACTACGTTCGTCGGTCCGATGAGCGCAGTCTTCTTAGCTATCGCGCAGTCTTGGGTGTATTTAGTATTTTATCTCGTTTGGGTGATCATTACGCGCCTGGCGCAACTTGCCGTATTGATAACACAAGGGAAGACGCTCACGGTGGTTGATCTGCCCCTGCAAATCTTCGATCAGTGGATCGGATCGGCGGTCAAAATCTACGCCAGTTTTAATCTCGCTCAACAGTCCTGGTCTAAAACCACAAAGCAGAGTGCGGCGTCAACCGCACCGAAAACCGCTGTCGCGCTCATGCCCAACTATTGGATAGCCCGAGCATTGATGATCTTTCACCTCACGCTCCTGTTCACATTGCTTGCGCTCGGAACAGGGCTCCTAAAATTTCCAAATCTTCGATTGCTCTGAACGCTGCCACCCGACGGCTTCTTTCAAATTGCATCCGATTTTTCTATCCTCAAGTCGGTCCGAGTGCGGAATAACAAGCCGGTCCGGTACGCGTTAGTGTGAAACCGAAATGGCGGAAACAGCGACGCGTGTTTGGTCGCCTGGCGTGTTATTGCCTGTATTCGGTACCGAGTGATAGGCCCCCACTTTGAAATACACCAGCGCCCCGGCCCAGGACGGGTCAAGAATTTGCGAATCCGTCTGCTCTCCGGATTGGGTCGTTACGTCTTCCGCCTTGGTAGTGATGGTGTCGCCTATGTATTGAATTGAATACCTGATGGTGTCGCCCATTTCAACGCCCGTGAGTATCGGAGTGCGCGTATGAGTGGGAGGAGTAGTTGTGGGGGGATTCTTTGCATAGATATCGACCACCACATCTTTCTTTGATTTGCGATAGAGCAGCAACATGAAGGTGTTGTCTTGCCCATGAATTTGTCCGATGGTGACGACATCCGACTCCGCAGCAATCGACTTGATGGCGATGGTGGCTGTCATCGTTCCGCCGATGCTGCTGTTCCAATCCTTCGAGACCGCGCCTGGGCCGGTGTAGAGCTCGCGCAGCTCGGAACGCGTGTGGTCGGGCCCGTTACCTGGAGTAGAGACTGCGCCATTCGACGGCGCTGTAAAGATCACCTGCCCGCTGTCGTCGGCATAGAAATACGCGTCCACATACCCCGCGATGATCTCCGCAGGTTGAATTTCTTTGGCCGGAAACTGGATTCCATCAATACCACCCGTTCCACCGTTACTATCAATCGGCAGCATCAGCTTCCAGTTTGTAAAGTCGAACTGCGGCAAGCTCGACGGGCGGATCCAAAGACCGGTGATATCCACCGTCGCAGATGAATTTTGACCGAGGCTCGCGCCGCCCGTCGGCGCCGCGAGATCGACGCTAAAGCGGCGGCTGCCGGTGAACGGTGCGGCAGTGCTGATCGGCACGACGATATTTTTGTCTGTGGAGTTACAGGAATCCCAGGTCAACACATCTTTGGTAAAAGTGTAGTCTTGACCACTCACCGCATCGCCCACCGAACCGCCATCGGCGGTTGCGAAACTAACATTGATGGCGCCCCCGCTGCCGGAGTGGCGTCGCACGGGCAGAGTCACAACACCTGACCCCTGATAAACGGTCGCCGCCGCAGAGGGAAACTCAACGACGCCGGGCTGATTGTCGCTGCCTACGATATTGACGAGTGCCGAAGCCGTGCCCAGCAATGCCCCACCATCGGGATTCGAGAGTGTAAGCGTGAAGCTGCGAGTACCGCAGAAGGGGTCTGTGCCGAGCCTAACCGGGATGGTCTTGACCGAGGAATCGCCGTCAGCCCAAGTTAGTTTGCCGCTCGTGTTCATATAATGCGTGCCGGCAATGGCGGTGTTATCTGTGGTCGTATAATCTGCGGCCACGGTGCCGGTACTGCTGTCTGTGCGACTGACGGTGACGTTGACCGTGCCCGTCGCTTGGGTGACCGTGGTGGTGGCTGTATTTAAAGTGATCGTTCCTGTTGACGGTTTTGGTGTTGAGCTTGAACTCTTGCTGCTGCATCCAGTAAAAAACAGAATTCCGATGCCCATCGCTGCCGCCAACACAATCTGTCCATTCCATAGTATTTTCATCGTCTTCGTCCATGATTTATTTGAATAACAAATTGATGCCATACAATAAGGCGTGTCACTCGCGCAAAATTTGGGCTGCGCGCAGGTGTGACCTTGAATTCGGGGGAAAAATTCGAATTACAATTACCTTGATCAGTACAATCTACACCACCCGATTATGCGTTACACCACGCAAAAACGCCGCAATATTGTTAGCCGTTTCATCCACCAACCGCTGCCGTGCTTCGCGGCTGGCCCAGGCGATATGCGGTGTCACTATTAAATTCGGGATGTCGGCGGCGAGCAACACATTGTCTTCGACTGGCGGTTCCACGGACAACACATCCACCCCGGCCCCACCGATGCGGTGTTCGCGCAGTGCCTGTGCGAGCGCGGATTCGTCGACGATACCGCCGCGCGCAGTGTTGATCAGCAGTGCATGCGGTTGCATCAGTGCCAGTTCGTAAGCACCGATCAAGCCGCGCGTTTGTTCGGTCAACGGGCAATGTAAACTCACGGCATCCGCTTGGCGCAATAAGTCATGCAGTGGCACGCGATTGATCGCAGCCGGCTGCCCCGGCCGCCCAGCAATCAGCACGCGCATGCAGAACGCTTCAGCGAGGTGCGCAACAGCTTGTCCCAGCGAGCCGTAGCCGACAATACCCATAGTCTTGCCGGCCAGCTCCCAAATTGGGTAGTCCAACATGCTGAACCCGCTGGCACGCTGCCACGCGCCGCTCTTCACGGCGGCGCGGTAATTTTCGAGCTGGGTTACCAGCGCCAGTATCAAAGCAAACACATGCTGACTTACCGACGCCGGTGCATAGCCGGTGACATTGCACACCGCCATGCCGCGCGCTTTAGCAGCAACCAGATCGACATTATTGGTGCCGGTGGCGATGACGCAGATCAGCTTTAAATTTTCCGCAGCCGCCAGTGCTTCGGCACCGATATATGCTTTGTTGCTCACCACCACGTCAGCCTGCGCGATGCGTTCTGCGACCTGTGCTGTTGCGGTCGTATCGTGAAATTGCCAAGTGGGTAACACAGCCTTCAACAGCGTGAAGTTGAGGTCGCCGCGCTGGAGGGTTGCAGTGTCGAGAAAAACACCGGTCATCGTAGTAATTCTTAGCTTTGGTAGGAGCGGCGCCCTCGCCGCGATTTTTAAATTTGCGGAATCCATCGCGCCGGAGGCAGTGCTCCTACAGCTTCACCGGCCGCACTTTGCTCGCAGCCAATTTAGCGCGGTCGCGCGCTTCTTTTACGGTGTGGGCATAGGCTAATGCCACACCCATGCGGCGTTTGGCAAAACTCTCCGGCTTGCCGAACAGCCTAATGTCACTGTGTGGCACGCGCAGCGCTTCATCAACGCCTTCGAAGGCGATGCCCTTGGCTTCCAGCTCGCCATAGATCACGGCGCTGGCGCCGGGCGTGCGCAACTCGGTATTCACGGGCAGTCCGAGAATCGCACGTGCGTGTAATTCAAATTCGTTTTGCACTTGCGTGATCATGGTCACCATACCGGTGTCATGCGGGCGCGGGCTGACTTCGCTGAACCACACATGGTCGTCTTTGACGAACATCTCCACACCGAACACTCCGCGCCCGCCGAGATTGTCGGTCACTTTTTTCGCGATATCGCGCGCGCGCCACAACGCGGTTTCGCTCATTGGTTGCGGCTGCCAGCTTTCTACGTAATCACCCTTCACCTGCACGTGGCCGATCGGATCGCAGAACGAGGTCTTGACTTTTCCGTTTTCGCCGATTGCACGCACCGTCAGCAGCGTGATTTCGTAATCGAAGCGGATCATTTCTTCCACGATCACGCGACCGCGATTTACCCGCCCCGACGTCATGGCGTAATCCCACGCTTTGTCGATGTCTTCAGGACTATGCAACGTCGACTGGCCTTTGCCCGACGACGACATCACGGGCTTGACAATACAGGGGTAACCCAAATTTTCTGCCGCGATACGAATTTCGCTGGCACTCTCGGCGAATGCATAACGCGACGTCGGCAGCGCCAGCTCTTCGGCCGCCAAGCGCCGGATACCTTCGCGATTCATCGTAAGATGTGCGGCGCGTGCGGTGGGAATCACCTCGGCTAAGCCATCCGCTTCGATCCGCGTTAGCATCTCGGTTGCAATCGCTTCAATTTCCGGCACCACGATACGCGGCTTGTGTTTTTCAATCAGCGCCCGCAGTGCCTTGCCGTCGGCCATATCGATGACATACGCGAGGTGTGCGACCTGATGCCCCGGCGCATTGGGATAACGATCCACGGCGATTACTTCAACACCAAAACGTTGCAGCGCGATGATGACTTCTTTGCCTAATTCACCCGAACCCAGCAACATGATTTTGGTGGCGTTAGCTGACAGCGGTGTTCCGATTTTCATCATGCAAGCCTCCCTAAGGTGTCACTTCTCTATATTTATTAATGCGTGCTTGGATTGCACATTACCTTCCACCTAAATCTTCAATTGCATCCACCACCATGCCGGTACCTATCGCAATCAGCAATATATCGCCTGCCACACGCACATAACGGTGCCGGGGCAACGGCACGCCGAGTTCCACCACCACAGCGGGGGGTAAATCGTAATAGACCACATCGCGCGGCAACGGCCGGCCGATACGCCACTTCCTTGCTTGACCAGGCGGCATGCAGCCGTTGTGTCGCTTGGCAAGTCCGGGTGGACACCGCCCGGAATGATAATGCTGCGTAAAATAGTCGTGCACATAAATCCGGTGACGATCGCCAAAATAGACATGGCTGCGTTCACCGTCGCGACGATAGTCCTCGCCATGGTCACGGTCGCCACGGTGTTTACGTTCGCTTTTCTGCTCGTGCCGGTCGCCCCGGTTATCACCCGCCCAGTCTGGTTTTTCCGCCAATGCCTGACCGGTTACGAACAACGTGGCGAGCAGAAGGGCCTGCGCCTGAGCATTTCGAAAGGTTCTGCACTGCATAATTGACCTCCGAATACAGTTGAGTTAACTGCCCCGTAGGCAGTGACATCAGTATAGCCCTGCTACGGCTCAGCGGCATGTCACCATGTTATGATTGCGCGCCGCACCACGCGGTACCACTCACTGTAGAGAAATTACCTTGGAACTGTTAACTACTTTTATCGATCTTGTACTTCATCTCGATAAACACCTAGAAACGCTTACTGCAAATTACGGCACCCTTGTCTACGGCATTTTATTTCTCATCATCTTTTGCGAAACGGGGCTGGTGGTTGCACCCTTTTTACCCGGCGACTCGCTGTTGTTTGTCACCGGCGCGCTGGCCGGTGCAGGCATGCTTGACCCAACGCTGCTCATTGCAGGACTGACCACCGCCGCCATCCTCGGCAACACCACGAATTATTGGATCGGCCGCTATGTTGGCCCTGCGGTCTTCCACAATGAAAACGCCCGCCTGTTCAAACGCGAGTATCTGGAACGTACCCAGCAATTTTACGAAAAACATGGCGGTAAAACTATTGTCATCACCCGCTTCATGCCCATCATCCGCACCTTCGCACCGTTCGTGGCCGGCATCGGCAAAATGGCGCACACGCGCTTTCAGATCTATAACATCTCAGGCGGACTGCTCTGGGTCGGCAGTTTAGTCATGGCGGGTGTTTGGTTCGGCAACGCCGGGTTTGTCAAAAACAATCTCACGGCGGTGATCTTCGGCATTATCTTTTTGTCGATTTTGCCCGGCATTATCGGTTACCTGCGCCACAAAACGAGCAACGCAACAAGCTGAAATCACTGGAGGACATTCAATGCTGCGCTACACCTGGTTCATAATGCTTTCAATGTGTCTTGTCCCGGCCCATGCGGAGGATGTGACGATAAAACCTGGCGCACTCGCCCTCAATGCCCATGTGGAAAAAGCCGCCGACTGGCCGCAACGCGTAATCCTGATGACACACGGCACGCTCGCCCACAACAAAATGGAAATCATGAGCAGCTTGCAGAGTCTGCTCAAACAGCGTGGTTATAGCTCACTGTCGATTAACCTCAGCTATGCCATCGACAATCGTGCCAGTGCAATGTACGACTGCAGCACTCCGCTGCGTCACAAACACACCGACGCCCTGGATGAAATTGGTGCCTGGTTGGGTTGGCTAAAACAACAAGGCGCGAAAGACCTCACGTTGCTCGGACACTCGCGCGGCGGCAATCAAACAGCGTGGTTCGCGGCGGAACGCGACGATGCAATAATGCAACGCGTGGTGCTGATTGCGCCCGCAACCTGGAATGCGGACAACGTAGCTAAGAACTATAAGGCGAATAACGGCAAAGAACTGGCGCCACTGATTGCCAAAGCCGCTGCACAAAAACCTGACACGCTGTTGCCGCACACTGACTTGTTGTATTGCAAAGACACTAATGTGAGCGCAGCAAGCTTTGTGTCTTACTACAAACCCGAACCACGTTTTGACACCCCGGTGCTGCTGCCGAAAATATCCAAGCCGGTGCTGGTGTTTGCCGGTACGGAAGACGCCGTCGTACCCGACGTCGCACAGAAATTCGGCCCGCTCGCCGACGGTAAAAAGGTGCAGTTAAAGACCATTACCGGCGCCGATCATTTTTTTCTCGATCTTTACATTATTGATGCGGCAGATGTGATCGCCGCATTTATCGGCGGAAAATAGCGCTAAGAATTGAGTGAAAAATTAAATGGAGCTTCCCTGCCCCTGCTGTTCGAACGGCATCCTTACTGTAGGAACAGCATCCCATCAAATCATGCTGGCTAAACGATCGGCTGGAACATCACATAGCTATCCCAGCTCGTGGATGGCCCCAAGCCTTGCCCTGGAATAATCTGCGCAAAGCGGCCAACCTCGTTATGCAAGGCCAGGTAATTGAGCACCACTGCTTCGGCCAGTTGCGTCACGTTGTTGCTCAAGGGCGTTGCGCCGGTTTCCACTGAGCCATTGGCGCGGTAATAACCGAGCTGGCGCGCGTTGGCAGTTTTCAATTTTGGCTTGCTCACCGGGTTGTACACCAGCATAAACACTGCCCCGCAGGTGCCGTTGTCCGAGGTCCATACCAGCTTCCCGCCAGCGTTGTTGTCGGCAGTGCCGTTACTGCTCACCGCACCATCGGTAAATACATAGATCATCACCGGTTTGTTTTTAATGCGGGCATATTCCAGTACCGCGCCGATGGCTTGACCGGCCTTCAAGTCTTTGGCGTCTCCATTGACACGATTGCCATCGTGATAGTCGAAACCACCCAATTGCACAGTACCGGCACCGGCATAACCTTCCAGCACCAGCTTCATGATTGCAGCGGTTTTAAGAAAATCGCCGTCGGCGGCCACATTGGGGAAGATGGCATTAATGTTGGCATCCAACGCCGGATTCAGCACATCCGGATTGCCGAACTGCTGCACTTTTTCAGTGGTGCCGCTGTAGGCACAGTTCAGCAAACTTTTCACGACATCGGCTTCCGGTAACTTGCCGGCTTTCGCACCGCTCAAGCGCTCCACCGCCTGCATGACGCGCACGGCACCGCTGCCACCGAGTTGCGTTGCTAATTTGCCGGTATCCACCAATCCCCGGGTGTCGGCCACCGAGGAAACTTTTGTGGGCCGCAAGGTCGCATCGATCTGGTTGGCCGGTGCTACCGAGTTACCGCCGGATACGGAATTTTGCGTTCCCAATAATGCCACGAGCTGACCCTTTGCTCCGGCTTTGGCAATTCCGTACATCGGATTATGCGGATTGTTCGACGTATCGTCGTTGGAACGCACGCACACCACGCAGCCCTCGACATTCGCCAAGGTTGCGGCGGTTGCCTTTAATTTAATTCCCGCCAGCAAGGAACTACTCGCATGAAATGCCAAGCCCAGCTCCGTATTCACCTGACCCGGTAACGACGGCAGCATGGAGCTGGCGATACCCAGCTTGTTGTAACCGGCGGCATCCAACGGATCCATCTGCCCGCCCTGTTTACCGACCAGCACGTTGGAACCGGCGATATTGGCGCCACCGGCCAGATCGAAGCAGATGAACGGGACTTTACCCGAACCGGCCGGCGACACTGCGATGCCACACTCGGCGGCGGCCGCGTAGGCTTCCGGCGAGCTACCGAGCAAACCCAGCAACGACGGCCCGACCGCTAATCCCATGCCGCTAATCAAGCCCTGGGCAAGAAAGTCACGACGTGTCACCGGCCGCGCATGATTCTCATGACGAAACGGGACCTGGGTGGTTTGAGACGGCAATTTTTTGTTACGCATGACGCTACCCCTCTTCAGTAATTTAGTGAGATTAGTGAACCATCAAGGCCGCGCTGCTGAGCACCGTGGTGCATGCGCCTTTAACGATGGAACGGGTGCGCACTTGGTCGATGGTGAGCGGCGGAACCGCAACATTCGCCGCCGCGACAAGGTCGTTGATCAACGTATTCACCTCGGTGTAACTCTCGGTCGCCGTGGGTTGATTGGCGAAATTCACGCCGATCATTTTGTTGTTCAGCGTATTAGTGATCAGATCCTTCTTCACTTGCGTACTGAACGCCGTGGCGACCGGCGAACCGAACTCGAACGCGGGCGTGGTGTTGAAAAACGCCGCGCGGGCAGTGGCGTTTTCGACCAACGAGTCGCAGTACTCGGTCGCGAGTTTGGCGATACCGACTTGCTGCGCCGGCAAGAAACTCATCACATTGCTGCCGCTTGGGAGTTGCTGACGCAACTGCGTAAACACGGTATTCACGTTGGCGGTCGTGACGCTGATACCGGTGAGCGCAGACATGGTGTTATTCACCTGGTCGAAGGTACGCACGCCCGACTTCGGAATCACCGCCCGTGTGTCGGTCGTCATCGACAACTCAGCCGGTGCAGGTTCCGGTAGCACGTTGCTCAATACGCCTAACTCTTCGAAAGTGAGAATAAACGAATCGCTGCCTGTACCTTTATCTTGTCCCATCACGGTGCCCATGGATGACAATTCAAGTTTGGGTGCATTCACAACCATATCCACATTGCGATACGCCTGCCCTGCAGCGGGCAACACTTCGTTAATCGCGATTTGCATGCCTTTGATATGCAGGCTGCCCGGATTCGGTCCGATATAGGTCGGGTGTGCGAACAAGTATCCGGCCTTGTCAATTTCACCGGCATCGAGCTCAATCGTTCCACCGACCATGCCAGCCGCTGCGGAAATATCAAAACGCAGTACCGAGCGGTCCATATAGCCGGCATCGAAATTCTGTTTCACCTGAGCGGCGCTTAACGGGCGGTTATAGATTGCCACCAGATAGAACACGCCTTTCCATAAACGGTCATTGGTCTTTTCGTTACCCAGAATGAACGAATAGCCCGGGTCCCAAATGGCGAGATCACCTTTGCCTTGCGGATCGGCCAGCCCGGTATCGACGCCGTCCAGATAGATTTTGCGTCCCGCCGTTTGGTCGAACGTGGCCACCACATGTTGAGGCGCCAGTTTTAGACTACCTGCCGCCGTCGCAAGATCCGGCGTGCCCGCCGTGACGCTGATTCCGGCCGCAGTGCTGCGATTACGATGGATATATTGCGTCGTGTTCTGGGAAAGCTGGAAATTACGCGATCCAGTGTCAATGGAATAGGACACGATACGCGCCGGTCCCGCTTGCGTATTATTGTCGGGAACGATCCACGCTTCGATGCTGTATTCCTTGGTCGCGTTCGGAGCAGCGATCTGATCGAATAACTTCTTGCTGGATTCGACGTTGGCTTCCGCCTTGCCGGTGACATTTTTCAGCCCTTGCTGCGCTACCCACTCGGTGCCGCTGAGCGTCAAATCCATCGCCGGCGCCACACCGCTTAAGTCACGCACGACGGTACCCGAGCCTTCTTTAAATAAATACAGGGCCACCACGTTGCTGTTTACGCGCTTGCTCAACACATTGGCGGCTTGGCTTGCTGCAAAAGTCGTGGCTGCACTCTTAATAGTTTGAGCACTAAAGCCCGTATCCACCGGCTTGCCGCCGGTCAGCGCCACCCACTCCTCGATCTTGCTGCGAATTTGCGCGGCATCGTCCGCGCAGACGCTCCAGCAGTTGTGCTTTTCATCGGCTAGCTTAACCACGATGCGTGATTTGGCGGGATTAAGTTTGTCGACTTTTTTGCCGTCGAGAATCGACTTGTAAGCGGTTTGACTATCTTTGTTTGCAAACGCAGGCGCGCCCGCAGTATTCCCGTCGTGACACCCAGCGCAATACTGAGTCGTGACTTTATATACTGTGCTCTCGAATGCGGCTTGATCCGTAGCAAGTGCAAGCGGCGTTTCAGATGACGGCGCCGAACCACCCGGCCCGCCGCAAGCACCCAGTAACAGGGCCGCTGCGGCCAGGCACACACCTGCACTCCAACTGCGTAGCGCCGTATGCGTTGCATCACCACTCATTGACAATTTAGTATCCATAGGTACCCCCGCAATAAAATCAGTCCAAAAGTTGAACAACATGTCGATCAATCGCCTTTGCAATAGGCCGCCACTTCGGCAAATACGCGCTTCATGTTGTAATTATTTTTCTCGAACACATCGGTGATGCGCTGAACTTCCGACTGATCGATTGCCGACGCGGGATCGCGCAGACAAGTGAACTTGAACACCTTCTGCACCTGACATTGTGAAAACGCTTTGCTGGAAGAAAGTTCCTGTCCAAGACTTTTTATACCGTTGCCGGTCCCCGGCGATGCGCTATTCCATCCCAGCGACGCATTCGGACCATGGCGCCAGTAATTGTTCCACTGGTCGTTCTTAACGATGTAACCCAGCGGGAAGTTATTTGAGTTGATAAGATTCTTTGGTTGCACGACGCCCGGTGTCATTACAATTTGCTCACCGGCGCCTGCCGTGACTTCTTTGAAGTCGTAATACGCGAACGCTTGCGCCAATGGATCCATCCCTGAATGACAGCCTACACACTGATTCAAAAAGATCGTGCTGTCGCCGCCGGGGCTGCGTGACACGTCTTGACGAATTCGATCCGGCGTCCGAGTTACATCGTGCATATCTTCCATATCGCGACACATCTGCGTCATGAAGGTGAAGCGAACCGCGCGGCGGTTGGTGCCCATTTTAAGAAATGCTTCGCCGAATGCGCGTGTCGTCATGACACCCGCGATATTCTGCTGTGCGAGGGTGGCACCGGGTTGACTCGACTGCGAGCTACGAATCAAATTAGCCGGATCGGCGAGATTAATGCGCTTAGTTTCCAGTTCTTTATAGTGCGCATTATTTGTTGGCGAAACCGGCGCTGTGATTGCGGCTGCCGAGCCGGCAACGTAGGTAATGTCTTCGGTCAAGACCTGGTTAAACGGTACATCGTCGCGGATCATGCCGATGACGGTGGCAGTGTAGTCGTTGAGATCGGCGTAGGGCGATTGCTCGGCGTTGGTCCACGGCGTAATGAAATTCTTCAGCGTCGTGTTGTAAAACGTACTGTTGTTCATCGCATCGGTGGCCGCGCCAACGGCATCACCACCCTGGATTTTTGCAGCCATCGAATTCAGTACGGCATCCGATGGCGGTACGCCTAGCAAGCGATCATGAATGCGTCGCGCCTGTTCACGCGGTCCAGCCATGGCGAGTGTCGTTGCGCCGATCAACACTACGGCAGTTATATACTGGAGACCTGCACGCCCCAACGATTCGAAATTACTGCGCGTATTCTTCATATCCATACCCCCTGCTCACAATGCATGAACGTATTTTTACGCTCACACATGACCCGTCCCACTTCCCTTTAGCTCTTGCACAGCGCAAGACATTTACTGCTGTTGTGACCTTGCCGTTTTTATAAATGTCGAAACCAAGCTCGCTGTGCACGTTGCATTTATATGGGGGTTGCACGTGGTTTAACGTGAATGAATTCACAACGAAGTTGCTACAGGGGGAGTACGTGTAAAATTTGCGACACAGGGCGCAAACACAGTTCTCATGAAGCGCGAATCGCGACCGACTCAATGCCTAAAAGTGCTTTATTTATAGCGTATTTCGATATTTATAGAAATTTATCAGCTGCGCGATTCGACACAGCGAATGTGCGCGGAATCGCGCTAATTTTTGCCGGAGTTCACAGGATCGATCAGCGGCTGAGGATTGGTGAGATATGCGTCACACGCGATACCGCATTGCCCGGTTTGCTTTCAAAAAACACAATGTTTCCCTGCCACACGAAATTAATTTCACAGCTCGCACATTCAAGGTCGCATGTCGTGACAATTTTATTCGCACATTTAATAGTCTCACCCAAATCATGACCGGGTAATGTCTGCTTAATTTGTTCCAGCGTCATGCCGACGATGACCTGACCGGCCTCGATTGCCCGTGCAATTTCATATGAAAGAGACGCGTCAGCGGCAAGAAATGCGCCGAGCTGGGGACGGTCGTTATCGGTATGGCGTATGTCGAATACGAGCGGATTTGCGCCCTTGCCTTTAACGTAAATAACAGACCCCCAGCGCGCGACGATCAAACCGCGGCAATTTGAACAGTCGGCCGTGCACTCGCTCACCGGCTTCTTTTCGCACCAAAGGCGTTCGGTTTGCTGTCCAACAATCGCCAGCGCGTCCAGTACCAGCCGCACCTCTTCGAGATTCATGTCGCGCACGATTTGTTTTTTGCTCAGCGCATCTAATACGTAGCCGGGACGGCCCGCATGATCGGCGCGATACGCGTCGATTGAGTTTTCAAAGTGCGCACGACGCGCTGGTTATTGCTGCGCCGCATTGTGGGCGCAACCCGCTAACATGGCGGTTAGTGTGCACACTGCCCAACGAAGATTGATCTGCATCTTTAGCAAGCTCGTTAACCCGTCCGATTGGGATATGTATCGGCGGCAGATGCTGCTTCCTTGGGCACCGTGCAAGCAGAATCAAGCTGCGCATAACGCGCACCTCAATTAAATATAGCAGGGGTCTAGCAGACTGTCGTACTTGGGTGGGAGTTGACTAACGCTTTTTCGTGACGGGCTGCTGCGGCAATTTCGGCAATCCCGTATGTTGAGTGCGAAATGTCGAGCCAGGCGCCTTCCCCATAGCGCGCTTGACCGGCGCGGTTTCACCGGTGCCTTGCGGTTGCCACGAAGGGATGAGGTGCTTCTTGCCATTACCGATCAGATCGGCGCGGCCCATATTTTTGAGTGCTTCGCGTAGCAGCGGCCAGTTATTAGCATCGTGGTAACGCAGAAATGCCTTGTGCAACCGGCGCATCTTGATGCCTTTAGGCACGAACATTTCTTCGCTGTCGCGCGTGACTTTGCGCAGCGGATTTTTGCCGGAGAAATACATCGCGGTGGCGGTGGCCATCGGTGACGGTAAAAATGTCTGCACCTGATCCGCACGAAAACCGTTCGCCTTCAGCCATTGCGCCAGATGCAACATGTCTTCGTCGGTAGTGCCTGGGTGTGCGGCGATGAAATACGGAATCAGGTACTGTTCTTTGTCTGCTTCTTTAGAAAACTTCTCGAACAATACTTTGAATTTGTCATAGGCACCCATACCGGGCTTCATCATTTTCGAGAGCGGTCCTTGCTCGGTATGTTCCGGCGCGATTTTTAAATAACCGCCGACGTGGTGCGTGACCAGTTCCTTCACGTATTCAGGTGAACGCACCGCCAGGTCGTACCGCAATCCGGAACTGATGGTAATTTTTTTCACGCCTTTGAGCGCGCGCGCACGGCGATACAACGCAATCAACGGCGTGTGATCAGTATTCAAATTATTGCAAATGTCGGGATACACGCAGGACGGCTTGCGGCACGCGGATTCAATCTCGGTCGACTTGCACGACAACCGGTACATGTTGGCCGTGGGTCCGCCCAGGTCGGAAATCTGACCGGTGAAACCTGGCACCGTGTCGCGGATGCTTTCGATCTCGCGAATAATGGAATCTTCCGAGCGGCTTTGAATAATGCGGCCTTCATGTTCGGTAATCGAACAAAACGTACAGCCACCGAAACAGCCGCGCATGATGTTCACCGAAAAGCGGATCATTTCATACGCGGGAATATTCGCATTGCCATAACTCGGATGCGGCACACGCGCGTAAGGTAAATCGAACACGCCATCCATTTCTTTGGTGGTCAGCGGAACCGGCGGCGGATTGAACCACACGTCGCGCTCGCCGTGACGCTGCACCAACGCACGCGCGTTGCCGGGATTGGTTTCCAGATGCAGCACGCGCGACGCATGCGCGTATAACACCGGGTCGTCTTTCACGTCGTTATAGGCAGGTAGACGAATCACCGAATGCGCACGATCTGCTTTGGAGGGGCGGACAAAACGCATGATTTTTTCCACTGGAACGGCTTGTACGGCTTGAGTGGATCGATCCGCGCACGATGCTTCGGTTTTCATTTCGTATGGATCACTCGGCGCATCGACCTTGCCCGGCGTATCTACCGTGGTGCTGTCGATTTCACTCCAGCCGGCCGGGAACTCCTTGAGCACGAATGCCGTGCCGCGCAGATCGGTGATGCTGTCGACCGCCTCGCCTTTCGCCAGACGGTGTGCAATCTCGACAATTTGTCGTTCCGCATTACCAAACACCAACAAGTCCGCTTTAGCGTCGAGTAACACCGAACGGCGCACTTTCTCCGACCAGTAATCGTAATGAGCAATGCGGCGCAGGCTGGCTTCGATGCCGCCGATGATAATCGGCACTTCGGAAAATGCTTCACGGCAACGCTGCGAATAAACGATCACCGCGCGATCCGGGCGCTTGTCGCCGGCGCCGTGCGGCGTGTAGGCATCGTTGCTGCGGATGCGCCGATCCGCCGTGTAGCGATTCACCATAGAATCCATATTGCCGCCGGTCACGCCGAAAAATAGATTCGGCTTGCCTAAGGAAGCGAAGTCGTGCGCCGACTGCCAATCCGGCTGCGCAATAATGCCAACACGAAACCCCTGCGCTTCGAGCATGCGCCCGATCACCGCCATGCCGAAGCTGGGATGATCCACATAGGCATCTCCCGTCACCAGCACGATGTCGCAGGAATCCCACCCCAGCACCTCCATCTCGGCGCGCGACATCGGCAGAAACGGCGCGGTGCCGAAACGCTTGGCCCAGAATTTACGGTAGGAAAACAGATCCGGTGCAGATGGGATCGAAACGGCAGAATTAATCATTGGAAATTGGACACAATATCGAGAGTGAGCAGGATTATAACAGTATCGGCAACGCGATTTTTTTGTTGTCCTATGCGCTGCGGATAACTCGCTCTAATCTGCTTTGTCATTCGTTCGCGAGTGAATGTCGCGTGGTTATTCTTCGCAAGCCCTGTGGGACATCGTCCAAGTCCATCGGCAGGAGCAAAAACTGGCGAGGAACATCCTCGCAAAGGCCCGAGCCGCCAAGCATCAGCACGACCTGCTACCTCACATTACGCCGTGGCTCCGGCAAATACTCTTTAGCAGCTCAAGTAGTGTCCAACTACCGTTTTTTAGGGTATCTTCGACTTGAAAATAAACGAGAAAGTTCTTCAAGAATTCATGGGCACTCGAGTCGTTATTGCTGAAGACCATTCGATCTTCCGAGAAGGTCTTAAAGCGCTGTTAACCACGTTGCCAGACATCCAAATCGTCGGGGAGACTAACAATGGGCGCGACGTTGTCCAACTTGTATTCTCGTTAACTCCAGACTTAGTCCTTATGGACATCACAATGCCGGGCAGTAACGGTATTCAGGCCATACAGAAAATTAGAAAACGCCACTCGAATATTAAGATCATTACCTTAACGATGCATCGAAACGAGGAATATGTCCAAGAAGCGCTTAGGGCGGGTGCTAATGCGTACGTCCTGAAAGAATCCACTTGGGCGGAGTTGGCGTATGCCATCAGCGTGGTTTCGGGTGGAATGACGTATCTGAGCCCCGCAATTTCGAACCTCGTCGTCTCGGGCTACATAGAGAAATGCGACGATCAGCCTCATTCGACGATTTGGGACACACTAAGCGAGCGGGAGCGGGAGGTTCTGAAATTGATTGCCGAGGGGTTGACCAATCGAAAAGTCGCCGAGGTGTTGTGTTTAAGTGCGAA
>JACQEQ010000035.1 GCA_016200445.1 Gammaproteobacteria bacterium
AATTGATTAAATCGGCGTTGGCTTACAGTTACCAACACCCCGACGCAAGCCAGGCGCCCAACGTGCCGCCTGCCGCATCCCACGCGAGGTCGCGCCAGCTCCAGCCTTTGTTACGGAATTCTTGGTCGAGGAGTTCTTTGCTGGCGCCGATGCCGATGCTAACAGCGGCGCCAAAACGAAATGCATTGCAGCGGCCGGCATCGCGGTCGCGGGCTGCGCGTACCGCAACTGCGCCGATCACGGCCGAGGCGCCGGCGTGTTTATATTTGTCGGGGCTGGTCCAGGGGTCGTCTTTCGCCGGTAGGGGCGAGCAGCCGCATAGTGCCGCGATTAAAAGAGTCAATGATGTCAAGCCAAGCGCCTTAGTGGCCGGCATACAATTGCTGCACTTGCGCAGGGAAGTACGCCAGGATGCGCTCGCGGCGCAGTTTCAAGGTCGGCGTGATCAAACCGTTTTCGATGCTCCACGCTTCCGGCGTTACAACCACGCGGCGGATTTGCGCATAGCCGGGGAAGGCTCCGGTGCGTAGCGTGATGCGGGACAACAGCTCATCAATCACCGGCTTGCTGCCGAGCACGCGCCCATCGTCGGGATTCACGCCCAGGCTGGCGGCAAGCTTTTGCCATTGATCACCTTGTAGCGATACCAGCGCGGCCAGAAACGGCCGCCCTTCGCCCACGATCATCACGTGTTCGAACAGCGGGTCGGCGGCGATGGCCTGCTCCATGTCGCCGGGCGCGACTTTTTCGCCGTTGGCCAGCACGATAATTTCTTTCAGGCGCCCGGTGATGAAAATATGGTTGGATTCGATGCGTGCCTTGTCGCCGGTATGCAGCCAGCCGTCGGCGTCGATGATGCGTTGCGTCGCTTCCGGACAATTCCAGTAGCCGAGCATGATGCCATCGCCTTTCGCGAGCAGCTCGCCGTTTTCCGCCACCCGCACTTGTACACCGAACAACGGTTCGCCGACGCTCTCGGGAATATTGTCGTTGAGCTTATTGCCGCTGATGATGGGGCTGGTTTCAGTCAACCCGTAACCTTGGATCAGCGGCAGACCCAGACCAATAAATGTTTTTGCGATGTGCGGGGCGAGCGCAGCGCCACCGGCGATCGCCACGCGCAGACGGCCACCGAGCTTGCCGAGAACCTTGCGTGCTACCAAGCGGTAGAGCAAGGGCCAGAGCAACAGTTTGGGCGACCAGCCGCCACGGCCTTGTTGCATCAAGAACCGTTCCCATCCAACGTTAACGGCGGCGGTAAACAACGCGCGCGCGAATCCCGATTTGGTGGCGAGTTGTTCCTGAATACGCGCGTACACACGTTCGTAAATACGCGGCACCGAGATCAGCAGCGTGGGGCGGATCATGACTAAATCTTCGCCGAGCTGCGGCACCGAGCGCGCAAAAGCGACCGTCGCGCCGGTCATCATCGGAATGTAATAGCCGAGCGTGCGTTCCAACATATGCGACAACGGCAGAAACGATAGGAACAGGTCGTTGGGCACGGTGTAAACAACGCCTGCGTAGGCGTTGCTTAAAATATTTTTGTGGCTAAGCATCACCCCTTTAGGCCGTCCGGTCGTGCCTGAAGTATAGACAATCGTCGCCAGATCGCCGGATTGCCCCGCATGCGGAGCGAAGGCCGGTGCGTTTGACGGCAACCACGCGGAAACAGCGCGCAGGTTATCGAGCCCAGGTTCGCCAGTGCCCGGTTGAAGTGTCAATAAGCGCACCAATTTTGCAAGCTGGGGATGGATCGGCCGCAGCAGTTCGAGGTGCTCGTCACCGTCGATCAGCACGACTTTGACGTCGGCGTCCGCCAGGATGTAGCCGACATTCTCGGCGCGGTCGTTGGTGAACAACGGCACCACAACCAGTCCCAGGCCCAACGCCGCCTGTTCCATAAATACCCATTCCCGGCAGTTGCCCAGCATGATGCCGACCCGTGCGCCGGGTGGTAGTGCTTCATTCTGCAATGCCAGGCGCCAACGCTTGACTTCATACAAAGCGTCTACCCAGGTAGTGCTGCGCCAGCATTGCATTAATGCATCGTACTGGCGATAAGCTTCTTGCTGCGGTGTGCGCCGCACACGTTCGATCAGCAGCTGCGCCAGTGTATTGATGGCCGCAGGCTCGATAACGTGGGACAAATCAGGTGTGTCGTTCATGTAGGTGACCATGCAAAGATGCCGCTTGCCAAGTTATGTCGGCCCGGCCTGCGTCAGAGTATAGCCGGTGTCGTTACGGGGTGATCTCAACTGGCAATGGGTCATCAGACGGTTGCTGAATATCGTCAGGCGTCGTTGGCACCTCATCCTGCGGTATTTGTGGCACGTCGGCCGGTAGTGCAGGCGGAGTGTTTCGCTGGCTCGGCCCGGCGGGCTTGGCCGGTGTGGGTGTTACGGACGCATAGTGGCGTTCGATAGTTTGTTTGTGTCGCAGAAAAAAGCGCGTGCGTGTCGCCGGGTTATGCAGAACCGGGCCCGGCAGCGTGGCGGCAAGTTCGATTGCTTCGTTCTCGCTGATCGCATTCACTGGTTTATGAAAATAACGTTGTGCGGCCGCTTCCACGCCGAAAATGCCGCGACCGAATTCCGCGATGTTGAGATAGATCTCCATGATGCGGCGTTTTTTCAAATGCTGTTCCATCGAATACGTGAACACCAGCTCATGCAGCTTGCGCAGCGGATTGCGCGACGCACTGAAAAACATATTCTTCACGGTTTGTTGCGACAAGGTGCTGCCGCCGTAGATGAAGCGCCGTTTCGCGAGGTCGTGCTCGAGCGCGTCCTGGATGGCTTCGGTGTCGAAACCGTTATGTGAGTAGAAGCGGCTGTCTTCCGCGATGATCACGGCGCGAATCAAGTACCGGGGCATGGCGGCGATCGGCACCGGTCTCCACATCAAGGCCGGCCATTCTTTATTCTCGGCACGCTCCGTTTCATAGCGTTCGATGAAGCGCGATTTTTTAATCGGCCCCTCGGCGTAGTCGTTCCACGCGGGCAGACGTATCGCGAGATAAAACACATCTAACGCCACCAGCAAGAAGCCGAATAAAACCGCGCGCCACAACCAAAGCGTGATGCTGGATTTTTGTTTCGCGGGGCGCCGCGCGGATTTTTTTCGCCAGAACATCATTGTATAAAGGTCGTAAATAACAATGGATTGTCGCGGCGGCGAGTATACCTGAGAATCAACCCATCACGTTTTACGTTGAGGTGCGCACCATGAAAGATTTTTGGGAACAACGTTACTCTGAAAAAGGCTGGGCCTACGGCACCGAACCGAACCAGTTTCTCAGCACTCAAACGGCTCGGCTCAAACCCGGCATGAAAGCGCTGGTGGCCGGTGACGGCGAAGGGCGCAACGGCGTATGGCTCGCCCAGCTCGGGCTTGACGTGTTGTCGGTGGATTACTCCGCCGCCGGTTTGCGCAAAGCGCGCGAACTGGCCATCGCCAAGGGCACGCGTGTTAACACCGAGTGCGTCGATCTCACGCAGTGGCGCTGGCCGGTCGCGGCTTTCGATGTGGTGGTGGCCGTGTATTTACATTTTTCGCCGGACGTTCGCGCGACCATGCATCGAGCCATGTTGCAGGCGCTTAAACCAGGCGGAGTGTTAATCCTCGAAGCGTTCAACAAAAACCAATTGCAGTATAAAAGCGGCGGGCCGGCGGCCGGGGCAATGTTGTATTCAAGCGACGAACTGCGCGCGGATTTTTCCGGCGCGAAAATCGAATTTTTGGAAGATACCGTCGCACAGCTCAACGAAGGTAAATATCACGTCGGCCCGGGAGCGGTGTTGCGCCTGGTGTTGACTAATTTGGGCGGGCGATGATATCCGCCGCGAGTGTATCGATGTAACGGGGTCTTATCGCGATAGATATTGTTTCGGAAACATAAAAAAGCCGCTTCCGATGAAACATGACTATCATCAACGCGGGCCACTCGAAGTGGGGCAATGATGAAGCATGATCATCATCCTAGAAACGGCAGTTGACCGCTACAAGGCATAGCAAGTGTGTACAGGTGTTGATATTTCTGGGTTGACTAAGCTTCACCTCGTGGGTGAGGCCCGCTACGGCGTGCGGAGCACGCCCCATTGTGCGCATGGCGGCGTTGCAACTCGCCGGAATAGCGCGCTATTCCTTGCTCGTTGCGCCTTGCCCTGCGTCGCACAGGGATGGTGCAAGTGCCGCGAAGCGCATGGATGCGCGTGAGCGGCCACTCAACGTGTCGCACCCCGCAAACC
>JACQEQ010000426.1 GCA_016200445.1 Gammaproteobacteria bacterium
CCACCTGTTGGCCGACTTTCAAGGGGGGCGCTTCTTTACCTAAACTGATATACACATTCACGGTGTTTGCCGTGGTTTCGCGGTTGGCCGAAGGCGCCACACGCGTAACTAGCTCGCGCCACTTGCGCCCTGGAAAGGCATCCGACGACACATCGACTTCCTGACCGGTGTTGATGGAGGAGCTATCCGCCGCATCGACTTTCGTTTCAATTTCACGCTGACTCAGATCCACGACTGAAACAATCGGATCGCTTGGGCGCACGTATTGACCCACTTGCACCGGACGCGAGGTGATCGTTCCTTCGAACGGCGCAGTGACCATGAGCTTATCCAGCAATTGACGGGTGGAATGCACCTGCTCTTTCGCTGCGGCCTCTTTCGATTTGACCGATTTCAGCGCTGTTTCAGCCTCGTCTACCGCTTGCCGCGACACGGCACCGAGGTCCAGCGCCCGCCGCATGCGGGTTACGGTTTTTTCTGCCATCGCGGTTTCTTCACGCGTGGTCAGCAAATTACCTTCGGCACGTTTTACTTCGTTGGAAACTTCATCGTTTTCCAACTGCGCAATATTTTGCCCCTTGCGTACCTTGTCGCCCTCTTTAACGAAGAGCTGTTTGATCTGCCCGCCTGCACTGGGGCTGACATCGACTTTAAGTTTACTCACCACTTTACCCGGCACCGCAACCGACTGGTGTAAGGAACCGATTTCGGCGCGCGCAGACTCCACGTTGATCACGCCGCCACTGCTCATGTAATTGAGCACACTCCAGCTGATGATCAGCAAAGACGCCAGCGCTGAGATACTCAATACTTTGTAACGCTTAATGGTTTCAGTAATCGTACGCCCCAGTGAAGGTTGAAACGTCTCGTCCTGCATCGGCAGAAAATCTTGCGAGATATCCAACGCAGTCACAATCGCTTTACTGTCGGTGGGCAATTCACGTTCGGGCTCTCGTGCGCCAGACCGCTCACGCGGGGGCTCTGCTGCGGGTGCAGTTACTGGTGCGGGCGCGGATTTGCGATCGCGCGGCGGCCGCTCCTCAGCCATAACCGCATGCGCATCGGACGCATCGAATATCGGACGTTCAGGTGGCGGTTCCGGTGCGTGCACACGTTCACGGGGGCGCTTTGTCATCACCGCATGTGCTTCGGTCGCATCGAATATCGCTGATACGGTATTAACGGCAGGCTTCTGCGACGCGGTTACTTTCGGCGCACGTGCAACTGTTTTTTTCTCAGGGAGGACCACCGGCGGACGCTCGGCCTTCGCGGCAGGTTTCGAAATCGGCGTTTCCGCAATGTGAGCGTCAAGCGCCATCGTAAGTGTGGGAATATCCTCGTCTTGGTGATCGCTGGCGCGCAATTCTGCAATCACGGAAGCGGCATCGCGTGGCGGCGAATCCGCCACCGTTGGTGGTATGCGTTTCTTTGCACCGAATGCGGTGACAGGTCGCGACTTTACCGGAGACGGAGGTTCGACTGCGGGAACTACTGGAGCGCTACGGGCTTGACTATTCTTTACATCTACTGGTATCGGTCGCTTTAATCCCGGGCTTGGCGAGCCCGGTGCAGCCACGGGCGGCACTGCTTTACGCGCACCCGGTGCTTTATCCGTAGTTGTCGCGGCGGGAGAGACTAACGGCGGCGGTTTACGCGCTGCCGGAGCCGAACTGCCGGGAGGTGCGCCGGGCTGGTCATGAATTTCTAACGCATAGCCCGATTGAGCCGCTGCCGGTGCGTGATCAGGTATCAAGCCGCGAATGCGCTCGTTCAACTCGTCACCGGTAATTGGCTTTACTAGCACGCCGTTGGCGCCAGCTTCGTAGATGCGCAGCAACGTGTCTTTGTCGGACGAACCGGTAATCACGATAACCGGCAGTAATTTTTTCTTGGGATGACCGCTCATACGCAAAAACCGCACGAGATCGTCGCCGTTCATTCCGCCGGTCGACAGCAATAAATCTGTCAATAACAAGTCATAGTCGCTCTCCAGCAAGGCGACGATGGCGGGTTCTGCGGAATTGTAATGATCGACCTGATAACCGAATTCGGTGAGGATTTTCTTGGTGACATAAGCAGACGTGCGGCTATCGTCCACATAGCAAATACGGCCTGGCCGACGCCCTGACGCTATCGAATCATCGCTCGGCGCCGATACCAATTTTATTAATTTTGGTCCGCTGGGTTTCATATCAACGTATTTCTCAGCAGGGTCAATTCACGTCCATGCCGCCTGACTGTGCGCACTCTAACGCGCGCAGGGATACTGGTTCATGATTATAACGACGACAATACACGAATGCTTAAGGTTTTTTTAGACTGCTTTTAAATTCAATTCGACAGCCTCGCCCGCTGTCTTCTCGGCACGTCACCTGAAGCACGACTTTGACGCACTTCAGACCGTCTCCACTCTTGATTATCCGCTGCTCGAATAGTTCAGCCGAAGCGTGGCGCGCATTTTCAATATTTGCTCAACTTACCTGCAACTGACAAAGGTTGAACCGAAAAACTCGTTACGCACAACTACGTAAAATTGCTCTCAGGTTTTTCATGCCTATTGCGTCAGGTAATTCATTCATGTTTAAGAAACAGATGTAATCATCGGAGCGGTCTTTTTTAATTCGAAAATACTTTCATTAAGGACAAAGCGAATGTACGGAGTGATTTTTGATTTTTTACGTGACTACGTGATCGAAAACCACGGCGGCAAACCCACTTGGTCCATGCTGCTGAAAGAAACGGGTCAAAGTCCGTACAAGATTTATTTTCCGGTCAAAGATTATCCCGACGCGGAGATCGTAGCGATTGCGGTTAAAGCGTCTGAAGCGTTAAGTCTGCCGCTCGAAGCCGTGCTCGAAGACTTCGGCAAATTTGTCGGGCACCGCTTGGTGACTTTTTATTACATGTACATCAAAAACGAAAACTATAAGACGCTCGACATTATCGAAAGCGCGGGCACCTATATTCATGACGCACTGCATAAACATAACCCGTTGCGCAAACCGCCGGTGGTAACTGCCGAGCGGATTTCTCCCGACGAGGTTATTTTGCACTACACCTCACAACGGCGTTTGTGCCACGTGGTGCGCGGCATCGTCGCCGGCCTGGCGGAACATTTCGGTGAAGAATTTAAATTGACCGAAACCCAGTGCATGCACACCGGTGCCGCCACCTGCCGGTTTACCGTGAAGCGCGTTTCGGTGGTGGTACCGTTTGGAGTTGTTACTGCGAAAAAAAATGAGCAGCGTGCGCAACAACAAGCGTAACTACGACAACACAACAAAGCTGCAACAACCTACTTTTTTCTCCCGAAAAAAGTAGGGGCAACCTCCAAGCAACCAACCGTTTTTTGAATTGCCTCTGCTTGTGTATAACGTGACTTCAAGCCAAAGATGCGCTGGCAAAACTATTCGCCTATGCGAAACAACATCCATTAGTTGTGAACTCGCTCGACCTCCCCGCTCATGCAACACAACAGCGGCTATCACCCGCTTTTTTCACATCCCGAACTGGTCGAGGATTTGTTCAAGAGCTTCGTCACCGAACCGTGGGTGGCGCAGCTGGATTTCACCACGCTGCAACGCGTGAACGCGAAACTGCATGCGGAAGGGCTGGAGCGGCGTGACGGGGATTTGATTTATCGCGTGCTGTATCGCGACGGTTCTGAAGTCTATCTGTACTTGCTGCTGGAGTTTCAGTCACAACCTGATCCATGGATGGCGATCCGGGCGCTGGTGTATGTGGGGTTGTTATATCAGCATCTGATCCGCGAGAACCGACTGACTCCAAACGGTAAACTGCCGCCGGTGTTTCCTTTGGTGTTATACAACGGCGATACGCGCTGGAACGTGGCGCAAGAGATAAAAGACTTGATTGCCCTGCCCAGCAACACACCGTTATGGTTGTATCAGCCCACTCTTCGCTATTATTTGGTGGACGAAAGCCGCTATCCTGAGGGCAAGGCCGGATCGCTGGTCGGCGTATTGTTTCAAATCGAGAACTGCAAAAATCTGGACGAACTGCGGCCGATTGTGAAACATCTTGCCGAGCACTGGCAGAAGCAGATTCCCGCCTCGCTGCGGCGGGCGTTCATCAGTTGGATCAGGCGGGTGGTGGCTCCCGGCAAGGGAGTTGAACTGGAACCCCAAGACATCGAAGATTTTGCGGAGGTACAAATCATGTTAGCGACGCGCATTAAACAGTGGGAACAGGAAATACGGAAACAGGAATTTGAGAAAGGCATCGAGAAAGGCATTCTGACCGGCGAAGCAAAATTGCTCCACCGTCAACTACAGATGCGCTTTGGAGCACTGCCCCCATGGGCCGAAGAAAAACTCACCCACGCCACCAGTGCGCAGATTGAACAGTGGGGCACAAAAATTCTCAGCGCGGTGTCGCTTGATGAGGTATTCGCATAAACAACACCGGGCAGGTGATCGGTGACTCACCGCGCGCTTTCGGAACCGGAATTTTATAAGTCAAGCCAAGCTACCTCACTTCAGCAACATCAGGAATCGCGACTGAAAAAGTAAGACGGCTAACGCCACGCCCTGGTATGCGCTATTCTTTGAGCCCATCAAGAGTGGTCACAGAATGCATCAAATAATAAACACACATCGCAAAGAGCTCGACGAATTGTGTCGGCTGTTTCAGGTTCGCCAGCTAACGCTTTTTGGCTCTGCGGCGACCGACGAATTTGAGCCTGGTCGCAGTGATCTCGATTTCCTTGTTGAATTTCAGCTCCTCAATCCAGTGCGTCGTGCGGATGCTTACTTTGGTTTGCTCTTAGCATTAGAAGATCTCTTTCAGTGCAAAGTGGATCTCGTCGAGGAAGGGGCCAGCCAAAACCCTTATTTCCTCCGCGCAGTCAACCAAACTCGGGCGTTGTTGTATGCAGCCTGACAGTAAGCGATCATTCTAGGCCGTACTTGCGGCTTATTGCGCCAAGGGCGATCGTAGCGGAGCGTGGGCGAAGAGAGTCTTCCACAAACGCGGGGTCAGTTCGTGAACTTTAGAGGCCGGATGCTGGCCAACGCGTTGCAACACATCCACGAGGTAGTCGTACGGATTCACGCCGTGTAATTTGCACGTGGTGAGCAGGCTCTGGACGATGCCGACGCATTCCGCGCCAGTCTCGCTCCAGCAGAACAGCCAGTTTTTTCTGCCCATCGGAATCACGCGCAACGCGCGTTCCAGATGATTGGTGTCCAACGGCACGTCGGGATAGGCCAGGAACACCGATAACGCATCCTTGCGTTGCAGCGCATAACTGGCGGCTTGCGTGAACGGGTCTTGCGGTAACAAACACCGTTCCGTCAGTTGCTGTTCCAGCCAAACGAAGAACGCCTCGACCACCGGCTTGCTGTGTTCAGTACGGTATAACAAGCGCTTTTCGGCAATTGCTCCCTGCATTGCCCTACCTCGTGCATCCCCGCACTCGTCATCACTGAGTTCGCGCTCTTTCAAGTGCGCGTCGTGGTGATACAGCCTGCGGATGTATTCGAGCGCTGTTTTTGTGCGTTCCGGTTCGCTGTCTTCCGCCTTGAGGAACAGGCGCCGCGTATGCGCCCAGCACTGGGCGTGGACCACGGTGTTCACCTGTTGTGCGTATTTGGCGTAAGCGGCATAACCATCGGTGAGCAACACGCCACTGTAGCCTTTCAAGATCGCTTCGACATTCTTCGATCCGCGATTATTGAAGAACGGGAACACCACTTCGTCTTGATCCCCGTAGACCGGCCAAAAGTATCCGGTGCCCATCTTGCCGGGTTCTTTGCGCGCGGCCTTGATCGGGGTTTCGTCCATCGCCAACGTGCGACTGGTGAGGATCGAGTCCCATTGCGCCTGATGAATCGGTGCCAGTAACTCAATGCTGCGCTGCACCCAGGTCGTGAGCGTGCCGCGCGCCAGCTCAATGCCGGCTTCTTTCAGGCGTTGGTGAATGCGGTACAGCGGCAGGTGATACACAAATTTGTCCACCAGCATTCCGGCCAGCAGGCTGACGTCGGCGCTGCATTTGTCTAACACGTTGCCGGGTGCGGAAGCCGTGATGATCTTTACTTCTTCATGCGCGGCGTTCTTGAGCTTGACCACCGGCCGTACATATTTGAGTACCACGTACGCGCCCGGCCGTTGCGCGAGGCGGTGGGTCACGTCTTCGCCGATGACTTCGTACGCGTTGGCTTCCAAATCTTTAATCTGCACAGGATCAAGGCGAATCTCTTGCACCGGCACCTTTGGACCGAAGCGCAATCCGGCTTCGCTGACGGCGTTTGCCAGCGGCTGCTTGCCGCGCGGGCGTGTATAGCGCACTTCGACGGCGTCCACCGCAGAGGCGGCGGGCAAGGTGTCGAGACCTTCGCCCAAACTCAGCTGCCGCGCTTCACCGTCGGCAAAACGCTGCTCGCTCGTGCGGCCGAACAGCTGATTCTGAAACCACGCCAGTTGGCGTTGCAGTTCGGTGACGCGATTTTTGAGCTGCGTGTATTCGTGCTATAACGGCGGGTGGGAAGCACGCAGCGCCGCGATGGAATCGCTGTTTTCGGTGGACGTCCGTGCCGTGCATGTCATGCCCGAAAGCATAGTTCACGCGCGTGTTTCGTCCAGGGAAAAACGCTTGTTTTGCAGGATATTTTTAAATTCGATCCCTTCCAGAATCAACTGCAGCTGTGTGAGGTTCAGCGGCTGTTTTATGCCGTCCGCCGCCGCCTCAAACCGGCCGCGTTCCAGGCGCTTGCTCCACACACAATAGCCGCTGCGGTCGAAGTACAGCACTTTGATTTGGTTACGGCGGCGGTTAATGAACACGAACAGATTGCCGGACAACGGGTCTTCGCCCAATGCATGCTTGGTCAACGCTGACAGGCCGTCGTAAGACTTGCGCATGTCCGCCGGTGCGCCGTACAGAAACACCCGCACACCACCTTCGGGGAAAAACATCAGCGTCGGCCAATACGCAGAACCCACCCGTGACCCAGCGTAAGCTCGACGTGCAGCGCCGTGTCGTTGCTGATCGTTGCCGCCGGCGGCGCAAAGGACGGCAACTCGATGAACGTCGCGCGCGGCGCGACGCTCCTCTGTGGCTTGCGTCCCGTCGCACGCTTCCCGCAACGCGCGCGCCACGCACAAAATGTGCTGTAGCCCAAACCCTGCAAACGACAGAACGCTTCCTGCGACAGTCCGCTGCGCGCTTGCTCCGCCAACAACGCTTCCCACTGTGCAGGCGTGCGCCGCGCTCTTCGTGTCCCACTCTTGCTCATGTGTCCTCCGGATAAATTGCTCGCCACTGGAGCGTGGCGCGCCTGTTTTATCCGGGGTTCAGAAGGAAGGGAATAACGGCGTGAAATGATCGCTTACGGCCACGCGGTAGAGTTCGTCCATTCGCGAACGTGGTGATCGCTGGCCCTGCGTCATACTCATGAGGACAAAATACGCATGCGGGTCATCTTGCGGGTCTACACCTTGCAACGATTGGTCGACTTCGCGCAGTGCTTGTTCGAATAACTTCCATTGCGCGTCCGTGACCGTATCGGCATGCTCGTCGCCACGGACACTCCAAGCGTGAGACAACCATATCTGAGCGCGCGCCAAATGCGCCGTTATTGATTTTGAACCGAGATTTCCCATTCGGGCCGAATTTCAAATGGAAGCCAATAGAACAAGTGATTGATTGAGCTATGCTTTAGGTCGAACCGAATGGGGCCGTTGGGGCGCACTCTTTTAGTGG
>JACQEQ010000408.1 GCA_016200445.1 Gammaproteobacteria bacterium
ACGGTGATGGGGTCTTTAATCACACCGCTTTCGAATTTTTTTACCTGGCGAACTTCGCGCGCCTGCTCTTCCGCCGCCAGGTTTTTGTGAATGATGCCGATGCCGCCTTCCTGCGCGAGACCAATGGCCAAACGCGCCTCGGTCACGGTATCCATCGCCGCAGAAACTATCGGCACATACAGCTTAATTTCTCGGGTTAATCGCGTTTCCAGACTCACATCCTTGGGCAACACCACGGAGTGAGCCGGAGCCAGTGAAACGTCGTCGAATGTTAGAGCTTCCTGAACGATGCGCATGGGTCAGTACCGGTGCGTGTGGGAGGGCGCACAGTGTAGCAGAAGCACAATTGAACCTAAAACTTGCGTTTATGTAAGTTGCCATTCAGGAGACAAGACGGCTTCAATGCGAAACCGGCAGCCTTCATACCTCCCGCCGGCCACATCACTCACCGTATTCCATTGCCGCCCCACAATTTTCAATGTAGGGCGGATGAGGCGCAGCCGTTATCCGCCATTTCGCGTCCCGCACCAACAGGCGGCTATTGGTCAAGCCACGCGACTTCGATGCTAGCAGGCGTCCCCTTTTCTCAGGTCGGGTTGTAGGTGCGCTTGGTCTGCGTGCGGTTGCCCAGGGTTTCGCTGATCACGCGGCCTTCGGCGTCGATGCCGTTGGCATCCAGTTGCCAATACTTGGTGCCGCCGTAATTGGCAAGACATGACATCGCGATGAGGAAGAGCCCTTGGTGTCGTAGTAGTTGTAGAACGCGAAGTTGCCGAAGCCAGTGCCGGTGACGACGTCCTGCTTCGCCGGTATACTCACCGCCCATGCAACACGACAGCGGTTATCATCTGCTTTTTTCGCATCCCGAACTGGTCGAGGATTTGTTCAAGAGCTTTGTCACCGAACCCTGGGTGGAGCAGTTGGATTTCTCCACCCTGCAACGCGTGAATGCCAAGTTGCATGCCGAAGGGCTGGAACGCCGCGACGGCGATCTGATCTATCGCGTGCTATACCGCGACGGGTCGGAAGTGTATCTCTATCTGCTGCTGGAGTTTCAGTCGCAACCCGACCCGTGGATGGCGCTGCGCGTGCTGGTATACGTGGGCTTGCTGTACCAACAGTTGATCCGCGAGAACCGGGTCACGAACGGCAAGCTGCCGCCGGTGTTTCCCTTGGTGCTGTACAACGGCGAGCCGCGCTGGAATGCGGCACAGGAGTTGAAAGAACTAATTGCGCTGCCGAACACGACGCCGCTCTGGTCCTTTCAGCCGACGATCCGCTATTATCTGGTGGACGAAAGCCGCTATCCGCAGGGCAAGGCCGGTTCTCTGGTCGGTGTGTTGTTCGAGATCGAAAATAGCCGCTCCCTGGAGCAACTGCAACCGGTGCTGGACATCCTGGGACGGCGCTGGAAAGAGTTGATGCCAGCGTCGCTGCGCCGGGCCTTGGTGAGCTGGGTATTCCGGGTGGTTGCGCCCGGCAAGAATATTGATGCCAATCAAATCGACGTCGATAATTTTTCGGAGGTACAGGTCATGTTGCGCACACGTCTCAAACAGCAGGAACAGGAACAGTTCGAGAAAGGCATTGAGAAAGGCATTGAGAGAGGTATTGAGAAAGGCATTGAGAAAGGCATCGAAAAAGGACGCGAGGAAGGCGTGTTGACGGGAGAGGCCACGATCCTGCGCCGCCAGCTCCAATTACGCTTCGGCCCGCTACCCGAGTGGGTCAACGGCAAGATCGAACACGCGCCGCGTGCGCACTTGGAACAGTGGAGCGAGCGGGTGTTGGACGCCAAGACCCTCGACGCCGTCTTCGCGTAAGCCGCAGGGGTCTCATGACTGCGACGGCCCTGCAAGGGGCCGTCGTCGTTTTCGGGTAAAAACACCCGTCGTTACGTCCCCCCCCGCCACCCGATAGCGCTGATCATCCGGCATGCCGCCCCCGCAATTTTCAACGCCGGGCGTTCGTGACTATGGTAGCCCTATTTGCGAGGTTGCTCTGGACAGTTGGGATAAGCTTTTGCGATGCTTCTAGCAACTAACATTTGCTGAGAACACCGTGCATGCCAGTAATCTTACGCTACAAGGGATTTCGCTTTTTTTTCTACTCAAATGAAGGGAGTCCCAGAGAACCGGTACATGTGCATATTCGCAGGGTGAGGGCGAGGCGAAGTTCTGGATCCACCCAGCGGTATTGTTAGAAAACAGCAACGGCTTTGATGCTCGAACGTTGCGCGAATTGGTAGAAGCTGTTGAACAGAATGCCGCACTGATTGAGAGGGCGTGGAATGAACACTTCAGCTAAAACGGTAAGATTTGACGAAAACATCATGTGGGTTGAATTGTCGGATGGCCGCATGCTTGGCATCCCGTTGGCCTGGTTTCCCCGGTTGCTTCATGCCACGCCCGAACAACGTCAGAAATATGAACTGTCGTATAGTGGCATTCACTGGGATTAACTTGACGAAGATATTTCTGTGGCTGGCCTACTGGCCGGGCGCGGAGATGGTACACACTCCGGAA
>JACQEQ010000013.1 GCA_016200445.1 Gammaproteobacteria bacterium
GTCGCTCGTGTTCCGTTCTTGCTCATGTGTCCTCCGGATAAAGTGCTCGCCACTGAACTGTGGCGTGCTTGTTTTATCCAGGGTTCAGAAGGAATGGAATAACGGCGTTAAATGATCGCTTACCGATTACCGACCTCGACTTCAGCGGCGCACAGGTCCAGCAGGCGGTGCTTGAGCGCGTCACGCTTGAGAAGAAAGGCGATTTCACCGACGCAAAAATCGACACGTTGACCGTGAAAGGCTTGATAAAATCCCCCGGCCTCAACCTCATCCTCACCGGCTCCAATGTCAAGCTCGACTAGTTGCATGGTCCATCTATCCCAAAAGTCGACTTGCCAGCATTTCGCGCTTCGTTCACGCTATGCACCTACGATGGCGCAGCACGGAACGATCCGCGCATTGGAACCTTATGCGTGTCGTTAAATAATAACGCTTTGCTCTCACCACCCATCACAGGGACGTCTCACATGTTGACCTTACGCGCCTGGATTCCCGCCACCGCCTTGCTGCTGAGTTTGATCGTTGCGGGCTGTAGTAATAAAAACAATGACCCGGCACCCGCGCAAAACCAGACGCCTGCCCTGGCCAAAGCCTACGGCCTCACCGCCCTCGCCGCCGACGGTGCCGCGACCCTAAGCTGGCCGGTGATCAACGGCGCGACGAAGTACCACCTGTACTGGTCCACCGGCGCCGACGTAAACACCGCGACCGCCAGCAAACTGGCCAACGTCAGCTCGCCATACACCCACGCCGGATTGAACAACGGCACCGCCTACCGCTACCTGTTCACTGCGGTGACGGCGGCCGGTGAAACCCCGCCGTCCCCGGCAGTGAAAGTCACGCCCAAAACCCCGCAAGACGGCGCCCCGGCCAAAGTCTCCGTGCTGGCCGGCGATCGCAGCATCACCTTGCTGTGGGATGCGGTGCCTACCGCCACCGGCTATAACATCTACTGGAACACCACCGGCGATGTGGGCCGCAACGACCAGAAAGTGGCGCATGTCAGCTACCCGGCGGTGCATACCGGCCTGACCAACGGCCAGCAGTATTACTACACCGTCACGGCTGAAACGCCGCACTACGGCGAAGCCGCCTCGGCGGAAGTTTCCACCGCACCGCACATCGCCGCGCCCGGTCCCCCGGGGTCGGTGTCGGTGAGCGCGGGAGATCAACGCGCGAACTTGACGTGGACGAAGGTCGACGACGCCAGCGCCTATGCGATCTACTGGAAACAGGACAGCAACGGCAACGATGTTTCGTTAGCCGATGCCCGCATTGAAGTCACCACCCCCAACTACACCCACACCGGCCTGACCAACAACGCGCGTTATGCCTACCGTATTGCCGCGCTCAACGCGCAAGGCCCCAGCGTTCTTTCTGCGGCAGTCTCCGCCAAACCGCATGTGCCGGCCCCTGGGGCCCCGGGCAACGTTACCGCGCACGCGGGCAACGAACAGATCACCCTCACCTGGGATGCGGTGGCTGGCGCCAGTCAATACAACCTGTACTGGGACACTGGTGCGGCGGTGACGGTGATTGCGAATGTGAAACCGCCGTTCGTGCACCAACCGCTGCGCGGCGGAGTGGCGGTGAACTACGCGGTGAGTGCGTTACGCGACGGGGTGGAAAGTGCCAGTTCGGCGCAGATCTCGGCCACGCCGTTAGGGCCGCTGCCGCCCACCCCGGTGCTTTCGGCGCAGGCGACCCTCAAACAGGTGGAGCTCACCTGGCCCGCAGTCCCCGGGGCGCTGGGTTATCAGGTGTATTGGCATCTCCAGGGCAACCCGGCTGAAACACTGGTCACCACCACCGACACGCGTTATACGCACACCGGCTTGCTCGACAGCACCACCTATGTGTACCGCATTGTGGCCATCACCGCGGACGGCATCAGTCTACCCACCGAAGCGCAAGCCACCACGCTGGCAGAAAATAGTCCTACCAGCAACGGTCCGCCGCCGGTCGAGATTCCCAGCACCTATCGTGTGGGCGGGACCATCACCGGCTTGATCAGCAGCAGTAACGGGTTGGTGTTGACGCTGACCAATAGCACGAGTAACGCGCTGCTGGAAACGTATGCGGTTCCGCGTGATGCGACGCAGTCCTTTACCTTCACCAGCGCAGTGCAACCAGGCACCTACCGCGTGGCGGTCACGGCCTCGCCCAGTACACCGATCAGTCACAGCTGTAGCGTGGATGCCGGTACCGGCAGCGTCACCATCATCAATCAGGATATCGCCAGCGTTGTGATCAACTGCCTCACCAATAGCTTTGCGGTGGGCGGGACGGTGACCGGATTGACCGGCACCGAAAGCGTTGAACTCACCCTAACTACCGGCACCACACAGACCACGACCGTTACGGCACCGATAACCCGCTACGCGTTTAGTGCGGTGCTCAGCGGCACAAATTACACGTTGAAGCTTGCGACGAATCCCAAAGGCAAAACTTGCCGATTCGCTGATGGCAAAGACAGTGTGACGAACGCGATTGTAAATACCGACATCATTGCCGCCGTAACTTGCGTTAATAATTATGCCGTTGGAGGAACACTCTCGGGCCTGGTTGGCAGCGGATTGCGTTTAATGCTAAACGATGGAGCAACTACACAGACCTTGCCCATAAGTACGCCAGCAGCGGGATTTGCATTTCCTGTCATGTTACCGGAAGGTGCCCGCGTTACCGTTTCGGTGGTTACGCAGCCATCAAAACCCACACAAACATGCCGCGTTACCGGTGGAGCAACAGGTACTGTCACGAGTGCGAGCGCCAATGCAGTTGCTGTTACGTGTGCCTTTAACTGGGGAAGGGTGAACCCGCGCATTGTCGGAAATCTCGCGGCGGTTACGTGGAACGGCCGCCAATTAATAGCGGTGGGGCAAGGGACGATTACAGGAACAATATCGAATGGCAAAATTAATTGGGTACCTGCTAATAATCAAAGAATAAGTAAACCGATATGGACGGGGACTCAGTGGGTGGCCATCGATGCCGACACCCCGGGGACTATCCTCACCAGCGCTGATGGCATGGTATGGACGCCCTGGAAATCAGGGACGACAAACGTCGTACGCAAAATCATTTGGACGGGCAGCCAGCTTGTGGCAGTTGGAGATGCGGGCACGATACTCACTAGCACAGATGGCCAAATCTGGTCATCCCAAGTGTCAAACACAACAAACGCTCTTAATGGCATTGTCTGGACGGGCAGCCAGTTTGTGGTGGTCGGTGATGCCGGTACGATTCTGACTAGTACGAACGGCTCAACCTGGTCGACAGCTCCCGCGTTACCTTCGTCCGACGTATTGACCTCGATCATCTGGACTGGGAGTCAGATGGTCGCAATGTCAAATAGCGCGGTGTTTATCAGCAGCAATGGAATGGAATGGGTTAATCGAACTCCGACTGGAATCATTAGTGCGATTGACGCGATTGCTTCGAATGGCAATCAAATTATTCTCACAAGCTACACCCAAATATTTATGTCAACTGATGGTACCTCATGGACATCGATCTCATCACCGCCATTGACGAGATTCGTTACCTGGACCGGAATCGAGTTTATTGTGACGGGGTATTCCGGCAAATTAATGACTAGTCCTGATGGGCTCACTTGGACTGAACAGACTACGACCACGATGAATTGGCTTTATGAAGTTACCCGGGTGGGTGAGTTGCTCGTAGCGGTGGGAGAGTACGGAACCATTCTTACTAGTTCCGATAACGGGGTTACGTGGACCCATGAGGCATCCACCGAACATATTCGCGACATGGTTACAAACGGCGCACAGTGGGTTGGCGTCGGTGAAAGCGGCAGCATACTGACCAGCCCGGATGGTGTTAATTGGACGCCAAGAAGTACAGCAACGCCCGTCCAATATCTCTGGAGTGTTGCCGAAACTAGCGCGGCTTCGATACCCGGCATTCGGTTTATAGCCGTTGGATCACTGGGTGCGATACTGACCAGTCCGGACGGCATAACGTGGACGTCACAAAACTCGACGACGACGCAAATGCTCTGGGGTGTAACGTGGTCAGGAGGTTTGTTTGTCGCGGTCGGAGAGGGCGGCACAATTGTCACGAGTAACGACGGGATAACGTGGTCGCCTAGCGTATCGGGAACAACCCAGTCTTTCCGAAGTGTCGCTGGGGATGGCAAGCAATGGGTAGCGGTAAGCCATGGAAGCACGGTCGGAGGGGTTGCTAGCGGTACGATTTTTACTGGTTCGCGGAATGTGGCCAGTTCATCGGGGATCGATTGGGTTTCGAGCGCAACGGTTCCTATGTATGTATCGTACGGAGTCAGTTGGTCAGCGGGGCAATGGCTGGTCGGCGGTTATCCATCGAACACCTCAACCTACACAAGTACTGATGGCATGAGCTGGAGACCCGTGTCGTTGACTGCTGGTAACGGATATAACTACCGTTTCTTTAAGGTAGGAAACCAATGGTTAAGCGCAGGAACTACCGGCGACATGATCACCAGTACCGACGGGGATACCTGGACAGCCAGTCCGGAGTTGAATATCCCGTTTATTGGGGCCGGCTGGATTGACGGCCTTGCGTGGTCAGGAAATGAATTGATGGCATATGGCTTCGGTGGATTAATTTACGTCACACAGTAATTTTCAGAAGTGGAAGGACATGACAGTTATGTCTGTGGGTTAATAACGATGTGCATTACTATTGGGGAGAGGGGATATGGAGAATTACGCAGGAAGCTCGACGCAGTCTTTGCGCGCAGAATACAAAGGACTTACGAAGATTGGTACTTGGGTTGCGCTGTTTTTATGGGGTTGGGCTACTCTTTTTTGTAATACCGCGCATGCCCTAACTGCCGCCGACGTCAGCATCCGTACCCCGATCAATCAAGCCACTACGGTGGATCTGACCGCCAGCATCGACAACCCGGCTGGGGTTACTCTCACTGTGGGCACTCCCCATAACGGTACCGCTGTGGTAGTCAACAGCAATGCTCTGACAGTAACCTACACACCCGCTGCGAATTATATTGGTGAGGACAATTTTACCTACACCGTCACCGCAGCCACTGGGGGAGCGAGTGCTACGGGCTTAGTCACCATCATCGTAGGCACTGTGGATCTGTCCAACCAAACCGTCACTACTCCCAGCGGCACCGTCGAAAACACCTTCAAAGACGTTTGCTATGAGTCAACAGCCGCTCCCTCCGCCGATTTAAAAAAACTCTGTGACGAATTTTCCGTAGCATCACCTGAACAACGTACCAAGATGATTGAGCAATTGGCGCCCGAAGAAGTGTCGGCGCAAACCCCGGCGGGCAACCTACTCGCCACCCAACAACTGCGCAACGTGGGTGGACGCTTGGCTGCGTTACGCCAAGGCGCGCAAGGCGTGTCGGTGGCGGGATTAAGTTTCGTGCAAGGCGGCACGGTGTTGTCGGCGGCGGCTTTGCGTCAGGGTGTAGCGCAGCGGACGGTGTCGCTGAACCCGCAAAATCAACCCGTGTTGTCGGCGGCAGCGCAACCTGGCGATGGCTTAAGCAATCCGCTTGCGCGTAGTAATTTAGGCGTATTTGTCAGCGGTACCGTCAGTGGCGGTGACCGCACCTCCAGCGCCAACGAAGACGGTTTTAAACATGCCAGCTACGGCTTGACGACCGGAGCCGACTACCGCTTCAGTAACACCCTTGTGGCTGGCGGCGCTTTGGGGTTTGCCAAATCGGCGGTCGACTTCGATCTGAACAGCGGCACGCTGGACGTGCACGGCATCAGCTTCACCGGCTATGGCACCTATTATTTGTCGGACAAAACCTATCTCGAAGCGGTGCTGGGATATAACGCGCATAAATTTAAATCCACGCGCCGCTTTGACTACTTCGCCGGAGCCACCCATGTGCAAGCGCGCACTGCGGGAAAATCCAACAGCAAATTGATTGCAGCGAGCGTGGGCGGCGGGTATGAGGCATTAACGCGCGGCGCATTCACTGCGAATCTCTCGGCGCGTTATGACTATTTGAGTTCAGCGCTCGCGGCCTATCGCGAAAGCGGTGCGCCAGGTCTGGATCTGGCCATTCAAAAGCAGGATACACAGGCATCGGTGGCATCACTGGGTACGCAACTAAGTTATGCGCTGAGTTTCCGTTGGGGGGTGCTGTTGCCGCAATGCAGCCTGGCGTGGAATCACGGCTTTAACGACAACGCCGAATTGATCAAAGGCAGTTTCGTGGGGGATCAAACACAAACCACGTTTGCGTTTAAGTCGGACAACCCGGACCGCGATTACACCACGGTGGGCTTGGGTGCGTCGCTGATTATGCCCGGCGGCAACACTAGTTTTGTGCACTACGAGACCACGCGCGGCAAGGCGTATTGGTCGGATTACAATGTCGCATTAGGTATGCGCTGGGAGTTGTAGCAGGACTCGACATGGGCGATTTAATTCGCCTAACAATTCAACTCCCGTAAAAATTCGCATCAATAGGTACCGGGCATGTGAATCTGGGTCAGCGTGGGTTGCTCAGGCATTGGGTACTCTGCATCACTGCGCTTGGTTAATAAGCCCGTCGTGCTGCGCAATGCGGTTGCCGGACACGCATTGTTGTTAACCCAATGTAACGCAGTCGCGACCGAGGCTTCGGCAACATCGCCCTGCGGGTTAGTGATGTCGTCGCTGGCCGCACAAAATTTCCCGCTGAAAGCAGTGTTAGGCAATCCGTCGAAAAAATCTCCTTCGTTGTCGCGGTTAACATGTTTAAACGTAATGAGCCGCAAGCGTACATCGCACCCGGTTTGATCGAACGGATATTGCCCGACCGGCTTGCCATACGTGGTCGCGCCCACAATGGCGATATTCGCGTAGGGTTCGAGAATATTAATCACAAGCTCGCTGGCCGAGGCGGTTGCCACCGTAGCAATGAAAGCGATGTTGACACCTGCCACTGCATCGGCATCATCGGTAAACAACACGGTGCGCTGCTCATTGCTGTGGCGGCTATTAAATCGCACGCTGTACATCGGTTGGCCGCTGCGGCCTGGCGACATTAACTTGGCTAAGGTTTCAGCAATCGATACCAAACCACCGCCGTTGTAGCGCACATCGATGATGATGTCGTTTACATACGCCGCCTTGAATGCGCGAAATGCTGCGCGTAACGGCGCCTCCGAAGGTGAAATAAAGGAGCGCAGGTTGACATAACCCACCGGCGTGAGACCGACTCTTTCGATGATCTTGTATTCCGGCACCGGGTCAACCGAGTAAGAGCGTTTGATAAGCGTACGATCCACTGGGTCTGCAGATTGTGGTACCTGCACGCGGATTGTCCGCTGCACACCCGCTTGCGCTGGCCCAAGCGCGTTGTTGAGTTCGTTTGCAGCAATCAGCATCGCAACCGAAACCAGGTTGGTTGCATCGGTACCTATCGCCATGATTTCGTCGCCGCGTAAAAATCCCGCGTCGCTCGCTGCCGACCCGCCAAAAACTTGCGTGACATACAAATGATCGGTATCGCGCTTACTTAAACTTATGCCGAACCCCACCGATGCACCGTCAGAAAAAAATTGCTGTTCGGCAGCGGGCGTTGTTAGATAACTGAAGTGCCGGTCTTTGTTCTGCTCGCGCGCCGTGGCGGTGAGCGCGTCGAGCAGCTCGGCTGCGGTGGCGTAGCTTGACATATCTACGTTCGCCGGCAGCAAATCCAGGAACAGATACGCATCGCGCGCAGCGTTCAATACAAAATTCTTTTCGGTGGTAGCAGTACATTGGTGCGATGGCGAGCTGCTACTGCAAGCTGCTGTGCTCGTAGCGGCAAGCAGCAGTAAATAAATCCGGAATTTCATAGCAAGACTCTATTCGACATTGAAATGTGTGGCGTTAGGATAGCAGCGTAAGCGCTTAAACTCTTGTGACGCAGCGCCAGAGTAATCGAGGGCGCCTCTAAAAATTCAGAGTTCGCCCAAATGCAAGGCGCGGGAAAAATTTCGTAGCGCGCATATAGTTAATATGTAAGCGAGGAATTTTTTTCCGCAACGCCGCAGTTGGGATGAAATCTGGATTTTTAGAGATGCCCTTGATCCAGTAATCGAATCGCGAGCTACTTATGAATACACCACCGCCGATCAAAGGACGCGCAGCACCCGGCAATGCCGAGGGACGTTTTTCGGCTTGGCAGCGTGATGCATTTGACGACGGCTGGGGCACCGTCGACGAAGCCGCTGCGCCGTTGCGAACCGCAGTGTCAATCGACACCGCGCGCAGCGTAATCACCTATAACACGTCGCCCGATATTCCGTTCGATCGCTCTATTAATCCGTATCGCGGTTGCGAACACGGCTGTATCTATTGTTTTGCGCGGCCTACGCACAGCTATCTCGGGTTGTCGCCAGGTCTCGATTTCGAGAGCCGCTTGTTTTACAAACCTGACGCGCCGCAACGCTTAGTCGAAGAATTACGTGCGTCCGGTTACCGCGCACAACCCATCGCATTAGGCATCAACACCGACGCGTATCAACCGGTGGAACGTAAGCTTGGGCTGACGCGGCGGTTACTGGAAGTGCTGGCTGAATATCGTCATCCGGTGAGTTTGGTAACTAAATCCGCGCTGATTGAGCGTGATCTCGACATTTTAGAACCGATGGCGCGTGCCGGTCTGGTTAGCGTCGCGATTTCAATCACGACATTAGATCGAAACCTGGCGCGCCGCATGGAACCGCGTGCTGCGGCACCCCAGCGGCGCCTAGAAATATTGGGCGCGCTGAAAGCGGCCGGCGTCCCGGCCGGCGTGCTGGTCGCACCCATCATTCCTGTACTGACCGATCCGGAGCTAGAAAGCGTGCTGGAGGCCGCGCGCAATGCTGGGGCAGATTACGCAGGCTATGTGATGCTGCGCCTGCCGCATGAGCTACGTGAGTTGTTTACAGATTGGCTACACGAGCAGTTTCCGCTCAAGGCAACGCATGTGCTTACACGCGTGCGCGAGGTACGCGGCGGTCAACTCAATGATGCAAACTTTGGTAGCCGTATGACTGGGCAAGGCGAATATGCCCGGTTGGTCGCACGCCGTTTTGAGATTGCACACAAACGCCTGCACTACCATAGCTGGCCAGAATTACACTCGGAGCGTTTTTTCGTTCCGGCCCGCACCGGCGATCAGCTTGATTTGTTTGCGAACCCAACCTCACAACCGGACTTTGACAATGGTCAGAATGCGTTAAGATAGTGCTTATTTTCAACCTATGTTGTGGCGCCATGAAACTGATCTCGCACATGTTATTTGCACTGATGGCCGCTGCGTTTGGCTGTGTCTACACTATAACGTCAGCGGCGGCGACACTGCCACCCGCAATTAACGCCAAGAATTATTTGTTACTGGATTTCGACAGCGGCAGGGCGCTGGCGGAAAAGGGGGCCGATGACGCAGTCGATCCCGCGAGCTTGACCAAGATGATGACAGCGTACATCGTCGACTCTGAAATCCAGGCCGGCAAACTTAAGCGCGATGAAAAAGTCACGATCAGCCCTTACGCCGGGAGCATGGGCGGTGTGCGTATGTTCGCCCGCGTTGGCACACAGATCGGGGTTGAGACGCTGCTCGAAAGCGTGATCGTTCAATCGAGCAACGACGCTGCAGTGGCGTTGGCGGAACACATCGGCGGTAGTGAAATTGCGTTTGCGGCACTAATGAATCAGTACGCGCAGCGCCTCGGCTTGACACATAGTCATTTCACCAACAGCACTGGCTTGCCCGATCCCAAGCATTACATGACAGCACGTGATCTGGGCACGCTGGCACGCGCTGCGATCCGCGATTTTCCGGTGAGTTACACATGGTACTCGGCCAAGAAATTCACTTACAACGGCGTTACTCAGTTCAACCGCAATAAATTGTTATGGACCGACCCCAGTGTCGACGGCCTAAAAACCGGCTACACCGACAGCGCGGGTTTCGGCCTAGTTGCCTCAGCCAAGAAAAACGACATGCGCTTGATCTCGGTGGTACTGGGCAGCAGCGGTGAAAATGTCCGCGCCGAGTAAAGTTTGCAGCCTTCGAAACTCATCGCCTGTATGTTGCACAACAACCACTGACCGAAGCGGTGATCTGGAAAGGCGAAAAAAAGAAATTGCCGCTCGGACTGATGAGCGACCTGTACATCACCATTCCACGCGGACAATACAAAAACCTCAATGCAGAAATGGACTTGCACAAACGTATTATTGCCCCTGCAGATAGGGGCCAGCCCTTCGGCAGCGTAAAAGTCACGCTTGGTGACCGCGTGTATGCCGAACAACCCTTGGTGTCGCTCGAACCGGTAGCGCCCGGTGGATTCGTTAGCAAAGTAGTTGATGATGTAAAGCTGATGTTTGAATAGTCACAACCAGATACCATGAGCATCGTTTACCTCAACGGGAGATTCCTGCCCGAGGACCAAGCACTGGTCAGTGTGTTGGACCGCGGCTTTGTATTTGGCGACGGCGTTTATGAAGTGATCCCCGTTTACTGGGGCCAGCCGTTCCGTATAGCACAGCATTTGGAGCGGCTAAACAGCAGTCTGTCCGCGATCCGCATGCAGGACCCATTGACTGCGGGACAGTGGAGCGAACTGTTGGCAAATTTGCTGCGTTTTAATCCTGCTCCCGGCGACCAGTCGGTGTACTTACAAATTACCCGAGGCCCTGCCAAACGCGATCACGCCATTCCGCAACACACTAAACTAACGCTATTTGCGATGTGCAATCCGATTACGCCACCCGATTCCACGCTACTCACCCAGGGTGTGAGCGTTGTGACGTTGGAGGATATCCGCTGGCAGTATTGCCACATCAAGGCCATTACACTGTTACCTAACGTGCTGTTGCGTGCGAACGCAAGCGACCACGGCGCGCTCGACGCAATATTACTACGCGACGGTCAGGTGACCGAAGGTACCGCAAGTAACGTATTTGTATGGACTGGCGGGGTACTTTGCACTCCGCCCAAAAGCCGCTATTTACTGCCCGGCATTACGCGCGACTTGGTGTTGGAAATTGCCCAACAGCACGGCGTTAATGCTACGGAGCTAAATCTTACCGAAGTCGATTTGCAGGCTGCCGATGAAATCTGGCTGACCAGCTCCACCAAAGAAATTCTGCCGGTGACACAACTCAACGGCCGCCCGGTCGGTGCCGGTGTTCCGGGCGAACACTGGCGTGCGATGTTGGCGTGGTATCAGGAATACAAGCGCAACCTGCGTGCTGGTGTCGCCTCGTAAGCGGGCGGCACTGCTCCCTGGTACTTAGAGCGAATTTATGACAACCAACCCAAACCCGCCTGAAATCACCTACCCTTGCGAAGTTCCCATCAAAGCGATGGGCTTGATGCATGACAATTTTGTCGCGGTTATTGTCGAGATCGTCGGCCGCCATGTGCCGCGCGTGAATACCGGCATGGTCACCACCCGCACCAACGGCAAATACGTTTCCGTCACCGTAAACATCACCGCCGGCAGCCGCGCGCAACTCGAAGCAATCTACCTTGATCTGAAAGACTGCGACCAAGTGTTAATGACGTTGTAGCCGGGAAAAAGAGCACGGACATTGCCGCGAATTATCGCCATGAACCTGCTACGGCTCTCCCGAATCGTAGGGGCTCGATTCATCGAGCCCGGCCGTCTCGGGCGCAATAAATTGCGCCACCTCAATGAAAGGCGCGATGAATCGCGCCTCTACGGTGCTCCGGTTCATGGATAGGATTTAGGCCCGTTCCACGCCGTGAATAAGCTGAAGAGGATCGTGGATTCTAATGCGCTTGCTGCGCGCTTTATCGCCCGCTTCGAGAGTTATCTGCGCTTTCGGTACTTTGCTCAATTTGGCAAACCACTCGATCAGATGCGCGTTGGCGGCACCTTCGACCGGTGGCGCAGTGATACGCACTTTCAGCGCATCACCATACGGCCCGGCGATTTCGTTTTTGCTGGCGCGCGGCGTCACCCGCAGTTGAATGACCAGATCGTCGCCATCCCATCGGTACCAGGCAGCGCTCATTTAGCCTAATAACATGCCGCGCCCGGTATTCACCAGCCACGCAATAAAAGTCATTTCGAGCAACTTCAACACCACACCGACCACCAGCGGTGAAAAGTCAAATCCAGACACCGGCGGGATCAAGCGCCGTGCAGGACGCAGTAACGGTTCGTTCAATCCATACAACAACGAGGTAACCGGATTGTAGGTGCCGGGGTTGACCCAGCTGAGAATCACTTGAATCAGAATCGAAAAGAAAAATATGTTGAGCGTCAGCGATGCCAGCTCGGCGATTGACATGACCAACAAACCCAGCGGCTGAAACGCATAACCCTTGATGAGCCCCACCAGCACGATTTGCGTGACTTGTAGTACAAGCAGCAGCACCACCGATGCGAAGTCGATTCCGAACAAGCCTGGGATCACGCTGCGCAGCGGCACTAACACCGGGCTGGTCGCCTTAACCAAAAACTGCGATACCGGATTGTAAAAATCTCCGCGCACCAACTGCAATAAGAACCGCAACATGACAATTAAAATATACAGCCCGAATACGGTGTTGATTAGAAACACACCGGCGTTACCGAAATATCCTCCACCCATCAGCTTCTCCCCAATTGGTCTGCTAATTCTTGCGAGCGGCGCGCTGCGGCAGCGAGCGCATCGCTAAATAGTTGTTCTAATCCGCGTGCTTCAAAGAGTTTTAGCGCTTGCTCGGTGGTACCGCCCGGAGAAGTGACGCGTTGCCGCAAGGTGGCAGCATCTTCGGGACTTTCCAAAGCCATCTTGGCAGCGCCGAATGCGGTTTGCAGCGTCAGCAAGCGCGCAGTTTCCGGCGGCAGACCCAAGCGGGTACCCGCACGCTGCATTAACTCCATGATCAGAAAAAAATACGCTGGGCCGCTGCCCGACAGCGCCGTCACCGCATCCATTTGATCTTCGTTGTCTAACCACAGCGTTAAACCGACGGAACGTAGAATCGATTCCGCCTGCGCGCGCTGCGTCGTATTCACTACCAAGTTAGCGTGCAGCGCCGTGGCACCGGATTGCACCATGGCCGGCGTGTTGGGCATGCTGCGTACGATGGCGGCGTCATAGCCCAGCCAGCGCGCCAAGTCGGCGCTACGCAAACCGGCAACAATGGAAATAATCAGTGGTCGTTGCCGTTCAAGCGTTGCGCCCAGTTCCAACGCAGCTGTACGCGCACTCTGCGGCTTAACCGCCAGTAATACCACCTGGGCACCCTGAACGGCCGCGTTGTTGTCGGTAAACGTTGTCACGCCGTACTGGCTATGCAGCCGTTCCAGCGGCTCAGCATTGACATCAGCCACGCGCAAACTCGCCGCACTCACACCGTCGGCGATCAATCCACCGACCAAACTGCGCGCCATGTTGCCGCCGCCAATGAACGCAATCGTTGCTTTGCTCATGACCCCCGATCCCGTTTAAAAAATGATGCCCTAGCATAACCGCTTGCGTGCACTTGCGCAGCTCAACCAATAGGCCGCTGAAATGCCGCGCACCCTACTCGCAGGAAAAGTGACGTTGCCGTTTTTGCATCGCTGCAAGCCCATCGTCCACCTGCGCCTGCTCGCTGCTACTCAATGGCGCATAACCACGGCCATAATTCCACCCGTACCCCCAACGATAGCCGGTCGGGAATAGCGGTGCACCACCGCTGCGTACGCCCAGGAACATCGTTTCGGCGAGCGCCGCATCGCCGGTCTTGCTGGTTACACACTGGCGCAATTGTTCATCGGCTTGCAAACGCTCAATGTCCGTACCGCCGCGCCAGTAGGCGAGGTCATGTTGGTAACAACATTCACACCACAGTTTTGGATCGCGGGCAGTGCCGTTAGGGAACAAGCTACAACCGTCGCTGGTAAAGTCCTTGAGCGTTGGCGATACAGTACAGCTGGAGAGCAGCACACTCATCAACAATAACGCGATACGCAGCATTACTTTTTCAGATCCTTGGCGACATCCAAAATTACGCTGGCAACAAGGCGCGCGCGGTTGATCACGCCGAGATAGATTTTTTGTTCGTTGATCACCGGCAAAATGTCGACGTTCAACTGTTCCATCAATTGCAGAGTCTGAGTTTTATCGGCGCTGGGTTTGGCCGCATGCTCGGCAGCGATAAATCCCGGCAATTTATTGAAAGAGGGCCGGTTGCCGTTGGCCAGCCAGCGCGCAAGCTCGTCGGCCTTTACCTGCCCGTACGGATTGGTCAACATCGCGTACAACTGACGCGCATCGGCCATACCAAAGAAGCTGCCGTCGCTATTTTCAATGATGATGTACTTCAGATACGGCTGCGCCGTGAGCCGCGCCAGGTAATCCAAAATCGCAGGGCCAGCGTAACCGCCGTAACCCAGCCGGAACGACAAGCCCTCGGTTTTCTTTTCGATCAACTGGGGGATTGCGCTGATGGCTTCTTTGGGATTTATCAGCGTCGTATCCATCGGCAGTCCTGCGACTGCCGTAACTTGCGAATTGATCTCGGCCACCGATGCCTTCACGAATGCGGTTTCGATTTTGACCCCGCCTTCACCAAATTCGAGCTTTTGAATTTTGCCGCTCACCAGCAGGAACATCAGCACCGGCAACGTGGCGACGACAATATCGGTGGCGCGAATTTCCAGCGTGCTATTGCGCGCACGCAGCACCAGCAGTAGCGCCAGGATAGCGATGAAGGTGCCGATGGAAAGGATCAGTGTGAGGGGCATGTGTTCTCCTAAGCGAAGCCATCGAGCAACGGCGGTTATTGCTTGGATTGCCGATAACGTTGCGCGATCAACTCAACTAAAGCGCGGGCCAACACGTCTTTATGCGCCAACCCCAATTCTTGCCGTCCGCCGCGCCACAAAACGAACAGTGCGTTGTCGTCTTGCTCGAATCCCTGCTGTGGACCAACGTGATTAGCCGCGATCATATCCAGCGATTTCGCCAATAGTTTTTCCTGCGCGTTTTTTTCCAGGTTGTGTGTTTCGGCAGCGAAACCTACGGTAAACGGACCGGTCTTTAACGCCGCCACCGCAGCGAGAATATCGGGATTGCGCACCAGATCGAGCGTCAATTCCTCGCGTGATTTCTTGATTTTTTCCTGTGCCGCGAACTTCGGGCGGTAATCAGCAACGGCGGCAGTAGCAATAAAAATGTCTGCATCTACCACGTGGCGCAGCACCATATCATGCATTTGCCGGGCGCTGCGCACGTCGATACGCGATACCCCCTCGGGCGTTGCCAGCGCAACCGGCCCGCTGACTAAAGTGACTTGCGCGCCAGCTTCCTGCGCGGCACGCGCCATGGCAAAACCCATTTTACCGGAGCTGCGATTGCCGATGAAGCGCACCGGGTCGATCGCTTCTTGCGTCGGCCCGGCGGTGATTAATACACGCGTCCCGCTTAACGTGCCAGGTTTAAACAATGTTGCCAATGCGGTCACCAGAGCATCGGTTTCCAGCATGCGGCCGGGGCCGGTTTCGCCGCAGGCTTGATCACCGGCGGCCGGTCCGAAAATTTTAACGCCCCGTTGCAGCAGAGTTTTGACATTATCCTGCGTCGCCGCATGCGCCCACATGCGATGGTTCATCGCGGGCGCGACGACCACGGTCGTGGTGGTCGCCAAACACACGGCGGTCAACAAGTCGTCCGCCTGCCCGCGCGCCAGCCGCGCAAGGCTATTGGCGCTGGCTGGGGCGATCAGGATGACATCCGCCCAGCGCGCCAGTTCGATATGGCCAAAATTGGCTTCGCTGCCGGCATCCAATAGATGCTGCTGTACCGGCTGACCGCTGAGCGACTGCAAGGTTAGCGGCGTGATGAATTTTGCACCGCCGTCGGTGAGCACCACGCGTACCCGCGCACCCGCGTCGCGTAGCCGCCGCACCAGCTCTGCGCTTTTATACGCGGCGATGGAACCGGTGACGCCCAGTACAATTCGTTTGTTCGCCAGTGATGACATGTTGGAAAGTTTAGCTTAATGCCGGGATCTAACCACGTAATTGATGATTTAGTGCGCCATTACCACGCCGCTATCATAGCGGCGCAAACTTTAGTGCGTGGGGAAGGTATGCCGATTACCGATTGGCCGGAACAAGAACGGCCGCGTGAAAAACTCCTGGCGCGCGGCCCGGCCGCGCTGTCCGACGCCGAGCTGCTGGCGATATTTCTGCGCACCGGCACACGCGGTAAAACAGCCGTGGATCTCGCCCGCGACCTGCTGACGCATTACGGTAGCTTGCGTGCGCTGTTGCAAGCACCGCGTGTCGAGTTTTGTGCCGCGCATGGCTTAGGCGATGCGAAATATGTGCAACTGCAAGCCGTGCTAGAAATGGCGCGGCGGCATTTGTGGGAAGGTGTTCGGCGCGATGATAGCTTGCGTGATCCTGCGGACACGCGCCGTTATGTCGCCGCGCGGTTACGCGATTATGGTCACGAAGTTTTCGCCTGCTTGTATCTCGACAACCGCCATCGCGTGATTCATTTCGAAGAACTGTTTCGCGGCACCATCGACGGCGCCAGCGTACACCCGCGTGAAGTCGTCAAGCGCGCGCTGCATTACAATGCGGCGGCGGTGATCCTGGCCCACAACCACCCTTCCGGCGTCGCCGAACCCAGCC
>JACQEQ010000412.1 GCA_016200445.1 Gammaproteobacteria bacterium
GCAGATAATTCACACCGCGCTGGTAACATGCAGCTGCAAAACCGGTGATGTCGCCGACCACGCCCCCGCCTAGTGCGACCAGCGTGGTTTGGCGGCTGTGACGCTTGCTTAGCAACGCGTCGAACACCAAATTGAGTGTCTCCAAAGATTTGAAACGCTCGCCGTCCGGCAGCACCACGCTGTCACACGTGTGGTTGCGAAATAACTCCAAGGCTTTTTTCAAATACAGCGGCGCCACGGTTTCGTTGCTGACGATGCACACCTGCGATCCAGCAACATGGCTCGCCACCAGTTCCGGGTGGTTCAATAAACCGGCGCCGATATGGATCGGGTAACTCCGGTCGCCAAGGTTCACGTGCAGGGTTTTCATGATGATCTCGCGCTTCTACTACGACAGGGTGAAAACGCAAAAAGTATACAGGAAACGGCGGGTAACGCGCCAAACGCAGCGGGGACGCGCGGCTACAACGGGGGCAGCAGGCTGCATTTCCTAACTCGGCCGGGCAGCGATGATTTTTTTTACCAGCCACTTGGGCGTATGGCCGTCGGTGTCGAGGATCAGGTCGGCGATTTCTTCGTATAGCGGTGCGCGCGTTTCCATTAATTCGCGCAGTTTCGCCTTTGGATCGGCGGTTTTTAACAGCGGACGATGCGGGTCCTTCGATGTACGGTTGAATAATTGTTCGATATTGGCACGCAGGTATACGACGTAGCCGCGGCTACTGAGATGCGCACGGTTGTCTTTGTCAAGAACTGCCCCGCCCCCGGTGGCCAGAACAATGTTTTCGCGCTGAGTAAGTTCGCCGATCATGGAGCGCTCGCGTGTGCGAAAGCCGGTTTCGCCTTCCAGTTCGAAGATCAGCGGTATATTCGCGCCGGTGTGCTGCTCGATTTCATGGTCGCTATCAACGAACACCATGCCTAGCGTTTTCGCGAGCTCTTTCCCGGCCGTAGTTTTACCTGCGCCCATGGGTCCAATCAGAAATATATTGCGACGGGTCATGTGGTGGTATTTTACCAAGACAGAAAATGCACACGGGCGGCGGAACAGCGATCCGCCGCCCGTGTGTATTCTGCCAATTAGTTAATTTTCAAATTATCTTTGAGAACTTTAGGTGTAACAAAGATCAGCAGTTCGGTATTTTGATCCACAGTTTGGTTGCGACGAAACAAGACACCGATAAACGGCAGATCACCGAAGAACGGGACCTTGGCGGTATTTTCGCGTTTTTCCTGTTCGTGGATGCCGCCCAGTACTACGGTTTCGCCCGATTGCACCAACACCTGGGTAGAAATTTCGCGTTTGTCGATGGACGGATTGGAGCCGCCGCCGGCGGTCGGGACCACCTGACCGACGCTGTCTTTGGTGACTTTGAGGTCCATGCGAATACGGTCGTCGGGCGTGATGTGGGGTGTAACGGTCAAGCTCAGCACCGCTTCTTTGAAGCTGACGCTGGTCGCACCGCTGGAGGCGGCTTCTTGATAAGGAATTTCGGTACCTTGTTTAATCACGGCTTCCTTTTGATTCGACGTGATTACGCGCGGACTGGAAATGACTTCGCCGCGGCCTTCTTGTTGCAGCGCCGACAGTTCTAGATCCAGCAAGGTGTTACGTCCAAGAATAGCAAACGCAATACTGCCCGCCGTGCCGCCCGCAGGTAAGTTGAAGTTATAGCGGTTCCCGGCCGCCGGTACGGCAATCGGGTAGGGACTGCCATTGGTATTCGTCTGCTGATTGGTAATTGCCGAATTCACCATACTGTCCGCTCCTGCGCCACTGCCGGTACCGACGATGAGGTTATTGCCGGAGCTACGCGTGCCGGTGGCACCGAAGCGCACGCCCAGGTCGCGTGCAAAATCGTTGTGTGCAATCACAATGCGCGACTCGATCAATACCTGACGTACTGCAATGTCAAGCTTGGCTACGAGCTTGCGGATACCCGCCAGCCGGTCGGCGGTTTCCAATACGATCAGCGTGTTGGTGCGCTCGTCGATCGATACTTTGCCGCGTTCTGATAACAGCGTTTTGTCTTGCGAGCGCAGTAACCCGGCCAGATCGGTGGCTTTCGCGTAGTTGATCTGGATCAGTTCGGTTTGCAGCGGCGCCAGCTCTTCGACTTGTTTCTTCGATTCGATTTCCAGTTTCTCACGCGTGGCGATTTCTTCGGTCGGCGCAATCATGATGACATTGCCGCTGCGGCGCATGCCCAAGCCCTTGGTTTTGAGAATCAAATCCAAAGCCTGATCCCAGGGTACGTTTTGCAAGCGCAAGGTCAGGTTGCCCTGCACGGTGTCGCTGGTAACGATGTTTAAGCTGGTGAAATCCGCCAGTAATTGCAGCACCGCACGCACTTCGATGTCTTGGAAATTGAGCGACAAGCGTTCGCCGGTGAATTGATCCTCTTCACGTTTGGCGGCTTCTTTCTGTTCTTTGCTCAGCGGTTTCACTTCGACGGTAAAAGTGTTTTCCGACTGGAAGGCTAAATATTCGTATACGCCTTTGGGGGTGATGCTCAGTTGTGCGCTGCTGTCGCGCGTGCCGGCATCGATAAATTGCACCGGTGTCGCAAAATCGACGACATCCAGGCGTTGCCGCAGTTCGGTGGGTAGCGCGGTGTTGGCGAATTCGACGAAAATCTGTCCGCCTGACTCGCGCGTATCAACCACGATATTAGAGTCCGACAGAGTAATAATCACACGTCCCGCACCGTTATCGCCACGGCGAAA
>JACQEQ010000413.1 GCA_016200445.1 Gammaproteobacteria bacterium
GCCGACGGTCAGGAAAGCTATGCGGTAGCACAATCCACCTATAACTTAGCCATCGTTTACGAACATTCCGGCCAGACCGACAATGCCGAATTGTTTTATAAACAGGCCGCCAATTTGTGGGAAACCGTCTTGGGCCCAAACCACATCAACGTGGCAAACAGTTTGACCAAGCTCGCTAATATCTATGCCAATCAGAGCAATGCGCGCGCGGCCGAGGAAACCTATTTACGCGCTCTGGAAATTCAGCAAATCAACTTCGGGCCTAAACATGTTGCTGTCGCTGATTCGTTATTCAATTTAGGCCGCGTGTGCATGAAACAGGAAAAATACGATGAGGCCGAACGCTTTTACCGCGAATCGGCAGAGATCATGGAGGCTGAGCTTGACAATGACAATCCGCGCCTCGCGGTAGCGCTTTACAGCCTGGCCAACGTGTACCATATTCGCGCCAAACACGAGGCTGAATACAACACTAACTTCGCCGCCAAACTAACTCCGGCGACTGACCACACACACGACGTCGCATTGTCATCGCAACGGCTGGCCGCGTTGCGCACACAAATCTCATTGCGCCAGCGCGTCGTACGCGAGTTGTACGCCAAAGCCGAACCGCTCTACCAGCGCGCCGCCGCCATATTGACCGACATCTACGGCGCGGATTATCCGACGTTAAAAATTATCCGTGATGAATTGACGTTGCTGCACCAAGGTCAGGCATCACCGAACAGTGTCAGTCGTGCGGATTAAATTCACACCGAATTTTGCACATTAGTAAATATAGGCGGCGCCTGCCCACTCGGTTGCGTCATTAGTTTGATCACCACCTAAACCCGTGGCAGAACTGTCTTCGCGCGGTGCTCCGACCACCAGAGTTGCACCGTCCCCGCTCAGCCCCAACGTAACACCAAAACGATCATCGGTGCCTGGATTCAACGCTTTGATATAAGCCTGCTGAATCCACATTCCGACACGGCACACGAACATATATACCGCACCGGAGTCCAGCTCAGCATTATTGCTAGAGTCACCATCCATGCCGTTGGCGATACTGTCTTCGAAAATCGCGCCAACCGTCAGCACACTGCCGTCGTCATTCAATGCAACGGCGAAACCAAACCAATCGCCTGCCTCGGAATTCGATGCTTTGAGGTAAGCCTGCTGGGTCCAACCCGAATCGCTACGGGTGTAGACATATACTGCACCGGAATCCGCAGCGCAATATATGGGACTCACCACCAGGCAATCGTCCAGCGGCGAGCCGCCGACTCCGGTCGCGGCACTGTCTTCGAGATGCGCGCCAACCGCGAGCGTATTACCGTCGCTGCTCAACGCGACAGCAAAACCGAATTGATCGCTAGTACCAGGATTTGACGCTTTGACATAGATCGGCACGGACCATGTGGAACCCGAGCGGGTATAGACATAAACCGCACCAGAATCCACAAGCACATTGCTACTGGGATCGCCTATGATCCCATCCTCCTGGTAAGCCCCCACCGCAAGCGTGGCGCCGTCGCCACTCAACGCCAAAGAAAACCCGAACGCGTCGCCGCTTTCGGTATTCGATGCCTTGATATAGGCCTGTTGCGCCCAGGCGGTGTCGCTGCGGACGAAGATATAAACCGCACCTGCATCTGGGGCGGTATCGTTCAATTGATCTGTAGCGTTACTGTCTTCGCCATAAGCACCGACAGCTAAAATGTTTCCGTCGCGACTCAGTCCCAAAGCTGCACCGAAGTGATCACCAGCACCGGTGTTTGATGCTTTAAGATAGGCCTGTTCAGCCCACGTTGCACCGCTGCGTCTATAAACATAAGCGGCACCGGAATCTGTTGCGCAATTTACCGGGATAGCGACGCTGCATTCGTCATTTGGATTATTGTCAATACCAGTCGCCGCGCTGTCTTCTTCTGGCGCCCCAACTACCAGCGTATTACCGTCACGGCTTAATGCGAGTGCAATCCCAAAGTGATCGCCCGCCCCTGCATTCGACGCCTTGATATAAGCCTGCTGTTTCCAACCATCGCCACTACGTGCAAACACATAAACCGCGCCAGCCTCCGGAGCGCTATCGTCCTGTTGATTCGCATCAATGCCACTACTAGCACTAGCTTCAATCCACGCACCGATTGCTAAGGTATTGCCATCCCCACTCAACGCCAATGCACGGCCGAAACGATCGCTCACTCCGGAATTCGAAGCCTTGACATACCCAATGCTCTGCAACATCGCAGTCGCCACACTCACAGGCGATGATGCTGCGCAACCGATGGCGTTGCACGCCTCCACCATGTAGCGCGCATTCGGCCAGTCGAACCGGTGCACGACAATATCCACAACGGCGCTGGTAGCGGTGAGATTGCCACCGACTTGGGTATAGCCGGAGTGGCCATCGGCATTCTGCGATAATTTGTAATAGGTCGCGTGGTCAACTGCGGTCCAAGCAAAATGCAGTTGTTTGAGACTTGCGCTTACGTTGAGATTCGGTACGGCAGGTGGATCGTTGGCCTTGGGTAAAACCGGGGGATCGTTCTTATTTGAATTCTCTACCCCGTTGGCACAACCGCCTAGGGCAACTGCGATTACAACAACGACCAGATACCGATAAAACATGAACACCCCCTATGATTTCAGACGCTGTTGCTGATGTTCAGGCAACGCGCGGCCGGATTCCGTTCCGCTAAGTAATGCTTGTCGATTAAAGTGCGCAGTGTACTTTTTATCGGGGTGCGGGTGTAGCCATTTTCGTAGTGGCAGTGAGCTACCGTTGTTGCAGAGGTAAGTGCTGTCAGAACTTCATGTCTTTGGTTAATGCCGACAGTTGGAGCGCGGGCGTCCCGCCCGCAGTTTGCGGCCGGGACGCCTGAGCTCCAGTAAAATGACGGAAGCGTCAACCACGGCGTGCCTGCGCAATCTCTTTTTCCATCGCCGCGCGCCAGCGTTGATAACGTTGACGCAAGGCTTCATTGGCTTGGGGTGTAAATGTCACGCCTGGCCCGGGCTCCGGCCAATGTTGCGGCCTTCCGGCCAGCAGAAATGCGGTGCCGCGCGCCGTGGCCTCGCATTCGGCGGGGCGGTACACCGGCAAGCCGCTCACATCGGCCAAACGTTGACATATTCCGTCGAGGCGCGCGAGACCGCCGCTGACGACGATGCGTTGCGGCGCGACGAACAGCGTTTCCATTTCATCGAGATTTACTTGCGTTAGAAATACGATGCTTTCCGCCACGGCGGCGAGTTTATCGCCCGAACTACCCGTACCGACAAAGCGCGAACCGAACTGCGGTATCCAATACGGCGAGCCCAGGCCCGACACACCGTTCAAAAATAATGGCAGCTCGGCGGTCGTATTCAGCCACTGAGCAATATTGCGTTGCGCGTCGTCGGCACTGACGCCCAGCTGCTGCTCGACTTCCACCAACGCGCTGCCGGCACCATTGACGGTGCCTTCCAACACATGCTCCAGCGTGTCGCCGCATTGCAATACCACGCCGGTGAGCAAGCGCGGCGCATAATCGATGTTGCCGCCGCACACGCGCTGCACGAAAGCACCGGTACCGATGTTGACATAAGCTGTGCCATGATGCGGCACGCCGAACGCATACGCGGCGGCGGATTGGTCTCCGGTCATGACGGTTAACGGTACGCGCCGTCCTTGCAAATTTAGATGCCCGAATTCATAACAGGTCGGTACACAACGCGGCAGCGGTTCGCCCGGCACGCCGAATAAATCGAGTAATTCCTCGTCCCAATCCAGCGCATGAAAATTCCACAGCAAGGTGCGCGATGCATTCGCAGGGTCGACCCACAGCGGTCTTTCTTCCAGCAAATGAAACAACATGAAACTGGCCATGGGTCCCCACGCCAGGCAGCCTTGTTGGCGGGCTGCTCGGACCGCAGGTAAATTTTCCATGCACCAATGCAATTTGCTCACGCCGTAATGCGCGGTTACAAACAAACCGGTCGCGTGATGGATGGCCGCATCGTGTTTGTAAAACTGCGCGGCCCACTGCGCCGCGCGCCGGTCTTGCCAGCTAATCACCGGCGACAGCGCCGCACCAGTGTTGCGGTCCCAACACACAATGCTCGAACGTTGCGTAGCAAGCCCCGCCGCTACTATGTTTGTTTGGCGCTCTCCTAATGCGTTCAATACTTGATCGATTGCCTGTCGTGTTGAAGACAGCACTTCTTGCGGATGATGCTCTACCCAACCGCTTTGGGGGTGAACAACGGCGATAGTTTCCTGGCCTTGTGCAAGCAGCACTCCGGAATTATCGAATACCAGGGCACGGCTTGAATGGCCGCCTTGATCGATCGCGAGATATAAATTTGTGTTGGCCATGTGTCGTACCCGCTGGCATTGAGCTCACCCCTGTTTATAACTTTAGCTGATCTTTCCGGCGTGCTTTTGTTTGTTAGCATTTTTTTAAATTCGAACCGTAGACATTCGGATGCCGATATAAATGTCAACAACTGCTATAAATATTATCGTCACGACGTGGATGCAGTTTGCGCAGCACAAAAAAACGCGCGCTGAAGCGAAACTCCAGCGCGCGTTTTTAGAATTAAAAACTAACGGCGGCGGCGTAGTGCGGCCAGCCCGCCAGCCAGAGCCAGGACCAAGAGATCGACAGACGCAGCAGCAGATGGATCACCGCCACTGCCATCGGCTACAGCCGCAGTCAGGTCATTACGGCTACCACCCTTACTTCCTGTTTTGAGATAGGCTGCAATCGCTGCAATGTCGGTGCTGCTCAATGTGGCTGCAACGCCGGCATGTACTGACTTTTCGGCAAAGGCCTCACGAATGTCCTTTGACGACGAGCCAGTGATCGAACCGCCCGCACCGCCGCTGCCATGGCAACCGGAACAATTCGCATCGAAGAGCGCCTGTCCGGCAGCAGTATCGCCGGTGACTGGGGAAGAATCATCATCATCGTCATCATCGTCGTAGTCACCGTCATGCTCTGCGTTGCCCAGCGTTTTGAGATACGCTGCAATCGCCGCAACGTCGGCGCTGTTTAATGCGGCTGCAACAGCAGCATGCACGGACTTCTCCGCGAAAGCTTCCAATATGTCTTTGGCCGACTCTCCGGCGATGGAGCCGCCCGCACCGCCGCTGCTATGGCAGCCGGAACAATTGGCATTGAAGAGCTCCGCACCGGTGCCGCTTGGATTAGGAACGGGCGGCGGCGTGCCTGGATCCGTAGGCACCGGAACTCCGCTCACCGACACCATGAGTTTTGTGACCGCTGTTGCGTCGCCGCCGCTATTGTTTTGATTGTTAGACGACAGGCCCGCTGCGTAAATCGTGTAAGTGCCGTTTGACATCGGCGCTGTCCATCCAAACGTATAGGTTGCCGAGCCGTTCGTTACCATGCCCGGTGAACTATGCACCACATCCGCACCTGACATTTTGGTGCCCGTCATGGTAGCAGCCAGCATGCCGCCATCCGCAGAAACATCCATCCCGGCTTCGACCGCCGGACCACCGCTCACAACCAAGGTGTAAGTGTTCACCGAGTTGGGTGCGACCGACGCGGCACCAGTCAACGTGGCCGTCGCCGCTGTGGCGACGTTCGTGTGGCAATTGGTGCAGTCGCGCGTGACGCCGGAGTAACCACCGATGCCGTTCGACGTGGCAAAGGCAACTTCGATCGGTACCAGTGAGGAAAATAACAAGAGTGAATATCTAACGAACTTAACTGCAAGATGATCGTATCTGTCCATGTTTGACCCCTATGAAATTTAGTTACGTTGAGCGCCATAAGCCAAATGGCGGTAAAAATTGAGACCGCTAGCTTCATACTTACTTTTGCCATTGCCGCTTCGAAACGGAGTGTTAGGCAGTAGTCTGAAACGTACCTGAAGCCGTTAGGGTAACTACCTGACCCAAATTCCTATCTCCGCAAGTTCTTTGCATCCCACGTTTTATAGGAGAACTCTTGGGGTTTTTTAGCGATTAACAATGCGTTTAAATTGTTACCTGCAGATAATCGAATGGGGGTCAACGACGCACACACTGCGTCACACAATCTTGCGTCGAAGCGGTCGGCGCGCACTTTCACACGGAGGTGGACGTGAACACGAAAATTGCTTTTCATCGTTGCTTGACAAGCGTGCTTGCTAGCATGCTTTATGTCATGACCCTGCCCGTCTGGGCGCAAACTATTTCAATCCCGCTGTCCGGCCTTGCCGGGCCACCTGCGACAACGGGAACGCCCGATGCGGCGATTAACCGCTATCTGGCCAGCCAGCTCGAAACACAGTTCGACGCACTCGGCTTTAATAACAGCACTACGCTGGTGACCGGGGATGTAACGCTCGACAAATTCGACAAAACGCTTGCCACCGTGTGCCCCGTTCCGTTGCCCAAACAAGCGCATATCGATGCGGCGGTTGCGCATATCGCCTTCGACTCGACTTCAGGCTTGAATCTCACCATCCCGGCGTTGCAAAACATCACCGTAAGCGCGCATCTCAGCGGCCGCATCGATACACAAGCTCCTGCCCAGGTGACCTGGGGGCAAGCGATTCCGTTCGCCGGTAATTGTGTCAACGTCTGGACCGACAACGGAACCCTCACGGTGACGCTGCCATTTTCATTGGATCTCACTGCCAACGTGAGTCTTGAACCGCGTTACGACGAACCACAAGTTGCCATCATTGTGAATAAAAGTGCCGTGATATCCGGCAACGTGACGTTTGGAACTGGAAATATCAATGCTGCATTCGGAAACAACTCGCCTACTGAAACGGTCATCAATGCGTTTGAAGATTACTTGTTGAATGCGTTGACGACTGCAGCGCAAAAGAAATTATCCGAACAGCTGGCGGTTCTGAACAACCGGTTGAATGGGCTCGATGCGAATGGCAATCCCGATCCGTCGATCGAGGCGTTTAACCAGCCGTCGGTATTTGTCATTGAAGACAATGTACAAAACCAGGAAGCGGCACGCGCATTACTTCGTGAATTCGATATCCCCGAATTCGTGACGCAGATCGTGGCGAGTAAGGGCCCAGAAATCCTGCTGCGGCTCGTCGCCATGAACGAGAGCGAGCGTAAAACTTATCTTGCCGAACTGGGCGCTGCAATCGGATGCGACGCGCTGTTAAGCAAGTACCAGTTACCGCTACCGCAAACGCCGCTCTACGTAAAAAATGACAACACCTGCGCAGCGGCCGATCTTTATGGCGCCGACGCCGGCCATTATTACTTAGACACTGCCTGCACGCAGGAAGTAGCGTTTCGGCCCACATCGCCCGCGACGTTTTGCGCGGAACGAACCGCTGCGCGCGAGAAAGTCGAATTGGGCAACGCCGCATGGGCGCCCGATATCGATCAGCCGAACGATCCTTTGCCGGCGGTTGCGAGCAAGAAATGGACGGCACTGTCATCAACGCGATTAGGCATCGGCGTCGTCACCGCGAACGATGCTGCGCAACCCTTCGTCAAACAATGGCGCTACAAAACGATATCGGGCATCCCGCGCGGCAACGGTACCTGCCAGCTTGAAATGCGCGTGTTCAAAAATGACATCGCGGCTGCAAACCTAAAACCCATGCTCGCACTTCACGGCGGAACCTGGAGCGGCCGTGGATTCTCGGTGCTGGGATTGGAAGCGACGGTGCGTATGTTTACAGCACA
>JACQEQ010000420.1 GCA_016200445.1 Gammaproteobacteria bacterium
CGGTTACGGTAAAAATCAGCGTTACGCCACAGCTTGACATCAAGGCCGGGCATAAGCTGGTTGTACTGCTCGACCAGAAATCCGCCGCTGAAGCGCAATCCGCCGAAATTGCTTTAAAGGCAGTGGAACGCGGTGCGCACACTTTAAAAGTACAAATCACCGATGCAGGCGGGCACGTCATGAAGGAATCGGCAGAAATTAATTTCCAGCTCCATCGCGGACCCTCTGCCGCTGCACGTAAAGCGGGTAAGTAGCCAGCGCGTGTTTCTCCCCTCCTAATTTTCGCGACGCAGAGTGCCGCGTCGCACTGGCTTGGTGCGCACATGAAGTTTTTCCATTACTGTGAACGGCAGTGGTGCGAATTTCACTGCGGCCGCGCGCCGCCTGCGCCCCTGTTTTCGTGCATAAATGCCCTGTTTTTGAGCTACACGAAGCTATTTGGCTCACAACACCCGCGCCGCCCTGCGTTTGGATTGGTTTTTGCTAAATACCCTCATGCCACATCGCCATACCTCACCGCCGGAGTTATACCGCCACCTGCTTGAACACCAGACGACCGTGGTGCTGTGGTTCGACGGGTTGTTGAATCTACAGTTCATCAATCCGGCTGGCGAGATGATGTTTGCCGTCAGCGCACGCCGCTTGCGCGGCATGCATGCACGCGAATTATTCGCAGGTGCCGAGCACATTCTGCACGGGCTGGAACGTGCGTTGGCCTCCGGGCATGGCTTCACCGAACGCGAAGTCCAGATCACGTTTCAGGGGGGCAAAGTCAGCACACTCGACACCATCGTCACCCCGGTGAACGAGCCGCAGCTCGGCAGCGGTTTGCTGGTTGAGCTGATGCAGTTGGACCGGCAACTGCGCATCACACGCGAAGAGAACATCATCGCGCAGCAAAGCGTGTCACGCGCGCTCACGCGCGGCCTGGCGCATGAAATCAAAAATCCTCTCGGTGGTTTGCGCGGCGCCGCGCAATTATTAGAACGCGAACTCGGCGACCCGGCGCTGAAGGAATATACCGACGTGATCATCGGCGAAGCGGACCGGTTACAAAATCTGGTCGACCGCATGCTAGGACCCAACACCATTCCGAAAAAGGACGTCATCAGCATTCACCAAATTTTGGAACGCGTGCGGCAGCTGGTCAGCGTGGAAGTCCCAACCCAGGTCAAGCTGGTGCGCGATTACGATCCAAGTATTCCAGACTTAACCGCCGATCCCGATCAGCTCATTCAGGCGGTATTAAACATCGTGCGCAACGCTGCACAAGCGGTGGGCGAACGCGGCGAAATTGTGCTGCGCACGCGCACCTTGCGGCAATACACGCTAGGGCAACAACGGCATAAGTTAGTGATCAAGGTCGACGTTATTGACAATGGCCCGGGCATTACGCCGGACATGATGGAAAGTATGTTCTACCCGATGGTCACCGGGCGCCCCGACGGCACCGGGCTGGGTTTGTCGATTGCACAAGCAATCATCAATCAACATGGCGGTTTAATCGAATGTGCCAGCGAACCGGGCAACACGCGCTTCACGCTGTTGTTGCCGTTACAACATTAGGTAAGGACTCACTATGAGCAACAAAGAACACATTTGGGTTATCGACGACGATCGTTCCATACGTTGGGTATTGGAGAAAGCGCTGCAACAAGCCGACATGGACGTGACTGCATTTCCCAGCGCAAGCAACGTGCTCGAATCCATCGAGCGCAGCGCACCCGACGCCATCGTCACCGACATTCGCATGCCCGGCATCGACGGCATCACGCTGCTGAAAAATATCGGCGTGCGTTACCCCGATCTGCCGGTGATTATCATGACCGCGCACTCGGATCTCGACAGCGCGGTATCGGCGTATCAAGGCGGCGCGTTCGAATATTTGCCCAAGCCCTTCGATATCGACGACGCCGTGGAGCTGGTACGCCGCGCAGTGCAGCATGCGCGCAACCGGGCAACCGGCGAAGTGCAACGCAATCAGGCGGCCACGCCGGAAATCATCGGCGAAGCGCCGTCGATGCAGGAAGTGTTTCGCGCCATCGGCCGCCTGTCGCGCTCCAAAATCACCGTGCTCATCAACGGCGAATCCGGCACCGGCAAAGAACTGGTCGCGCAGGCGCTGCATCGGCACAGTCCGCGCGCCGCGCAGCCGTTCATCGCGCTCAACACGGCGGCAATTCCGCGCGATTTGCTGGAGTCGGAATTATTCGGCCACGAACGTGGCGCCTTCACCGGCGCGCAAAACATGCGGCGCGGCCGCTTCGAACAAGCCGACGGCGGTACTTTGTTTCTCGATGAAATCGGCGACATGCCCGCCGAATTGCAGACGCGCTTATTGCGCGTGCTGGCCGACGGCGAGTTCTACCGCGTCGGCGGACACCTGCCGATCAAGGTCGATGTGCGCATCATCGCTGCGACTCACCAAAATCTGGAGCTGCGCGTCAAGGAAGGAAAATTCCGCGAGGATTTATTCCATCGTCTCAACGTGATTCGCATTCACGTGCCGCCGATGCGCGAACGGCGCGAAGACGTGCCGCTGCTGCTGCGCCACTTTCTCACGCTTGCCGCCGCCGAGTTAAATGTCGAGCCCAAGACCATCGCGCCGGACGCCGAGAAGTTCCTCGCCACGCTCGATTGGCCCGGTAATGTGCGTCAGCTCGAAAACACCTGTCGCTGGCTGACGGTGATGTCGCCGAGTAAAACTGTGCAAAAAGAAGATCTGCCGCCCGAACTGCTCGCCGAAACACCGGCCGCCGGCAGCAGCGAAGATTGGGAAACCGCACTGCGCCGCTGGGCCGACCGGCGCCTCGCTGCCGGTGAAAAAGCGTTGCTGAATGACGCAGTGCCCCGCTTCGAACGCTTGATGATCGAATCTGCCCTGCAACACACCGGCGGCCGCCGCCAAGACGCGGCGATCCTGCTGGGCTGGGGCCGCAACACGCTAACCCGAAAAATAAAAGAGCTCGGGATGGGCGACGCGGACGGTGACGACGAGGAATCTACGTAGGAACAGCGCCGCCCCGGCGCGATGGTGTCGGGTCATCAGATGATTACGCCGGCCGCTTCCGGCATCTCGGTAACTGCTCCTGCGTTGCCCCACCTTCCACCACCCATGGCGGTCGCATGCCTCGCGCGGCACTTAAGCATCCTGCCCGGCGAGGGCGGCGTTCCTACACGAAACCTAACCTCGTGATGTACTTTCGGCTTGTAAAATATGGATCATATTGTTGACGGAGTAAGGGAATTTTGTTGCAGTTTCATCGACAAGAAATCGTTTGAGCGTTAAGGAGCCAGTGCTGGACACTAGATAATCCGCCTCGTCGAGAATATGTCGTAGGTACTCAAGCGGCGAGCGCGACATATTCTACTTCCGCAAGAATGTGCGGCCCCAAATACGGGCTGTGTGCTTCGATGGTGATCAGGTCTACTCGTCGCCCCAGTAATTCTTCCAGCGAAAACCCTAGCGTGATAAACCGGTCAAACGTTTTCTGATCCGCTTCAAACTCCACCAGAATATCGATGTCGCTATCAGCACGCTGCTCACCGCGAGCAAACGAACCGAACAATCCCAAGCGCTTCACGCCTAGCGCACGAAAACGCGACTCGTCGCGGTGCAATAGTGAGATGATTTGATCTTTGCTTTGAACAGGCATGTGTATTGCCAGCTCAATCTAGGCATGAGGAAGTATGGTCACAAATACAACGATCAACCACGTAACAGCACCCGTCTACGTCCCGATACAGCTGAGATAGGCTTGCTCTAAATTCTCGGCGCTGAATTGCGCACAGCACTGCTGCGGGCTGCCGATAAAGCGCACCGTGCCGCCGTGCAGTATCGCAATGCGGTCGCACAGCGCCTCGACATCGTGCAGCATGTGGGTGCTAAAAAATAATGTCTTGCCCTGCTCCTTAAGTTGCTGAAAATACACTTTTAACAAGGCACGTGCCTTCGGGTCCAATCCGCTCATCGGTTCGTCGAGCACCAGC